>NZ_LZMK01000412.1:0-22364 GCF_001665865.1 Nocardia sp. 852002-20019_SCH5090214
GCGCGGCCGTGGGCCGGGAGCCGGTGCGGACCGTGCGGGCCAGTTTCAGCAGGGCTGTCGCGGTGGCCGGATCGCCGCCGCCCACGCCGACCGTGACTCCGACGCCGACCACGCCGCCGGGGACCACCACGTGGCAACGGCCCACGACCACTCCGCGCACCACCACGACCACGCCCAACGGTCTGGAACCGGTGCCCGGATTGCCGCTGCCGCCGGGCCTGCAGTTCTCCTAGTCACCGACTCCGTGATGATTTCGTAGCGAAACTCACGCCGTTGTGCCCTAAAGTGATGCGCTGACCGGTCGTTCCGGACGTCGCACCGGGCGAGCGGTCTGTTTGATGGTCGAGGGCTGTTGCCACCCAATGGTTTACCGCCCACGGGTGGCCGGCACGTATGTGCCTGACGAAGGGACTCCATGCGCAAGTTGGCGGCGCGTCGCGCCACGGTCGGACGCGCCTCGGTGGCACGCGCGTCGGTGAAAACTGCTGCTGTCGCCCTCGCTTCGACTCTGCTTCTCGGCCCGTGGATCGCCACATCGCCCGCGCTCGCCGATCCGGCGCCGGCCCAGTCGGCGGCCGACACGCTGCCGCCCGAACTGGTGCAGGCCATCGGCCGCGATCTGAAGATGTCGCCCGCGGAGTATCTGGACCGTGCCGCCCGTGCCCAGCAGTTGCGCGACTACGCCCGCGAATTCCGCTCCTCACACCCGCAGGCTTTCGCCGGGGCGTGGCTCGGCGCCGACGGCAAGCCGGTGATGGCGGTGACCTCGCTCGACGCCGCGCGCATCGCCAACTCCGCCGGATATCAGACTCGCCTGGCGCCGATTTCGGCCGACAATCTGGAGAGCTCGCTCGACCAGCTGGTCAAGTGGATCGGCGGGCTGCCGCGGGAACTGTCGGCCGGGATCAATTCGGTCGCCATCGATTTCCTGAACAGCCAGCTGGTGCTGAGCGTCGCGAACACCCCGGCCGGTCACCTGCTGAACCTTCCGACCCTGATCGCCAACGTCAAGGTCGTGCTCTCGCCCGACGGCGGCGGCCCGGTCGAGCACCGACCGATGGCGGGCGACACCTACATCAGCGCTCCTACCTCCCTCGACGATTCCGCCCTGAAGTCGGTGGACGTCTGCTCCTTCGGCTTCAACAGCATCGACGCCGCCGGGAACGCGCTGAATATCAGTGCCGGACACTGTGATCCGAACGTGGGCAAGGGCAACTCCGAGGCCGGGGTCTACCTGCCGAACGTGCGCAACCTGAAGGCCAGCCCACAGTTCGGCACCTTCGTGAAGGCGCAGCTGGGCGGCAGCACCGGACTGGACTACTCGGTGATCAAGCTCAACGAGCGGGCGATCACCGCCGGTATGGACCAGCCCTCGGTGCGTGGCGGCAACGGCACCACCCTCACACTGACCGGAACCGCCGAACCGATCACCGGCGCCCCGATCTGCAAGTCGGGGCAGTCGTCCACCTTCACCTGCGGGTTCGTGGTGGCCGACCGGGTCGAGACGGCGCTGTTCACCGCCGAGGGCGAATCGAAGACCGTGCGCGGCTTCGCCAGCTCGGCGTGCACGCTCGGTGGCGACAGCGGCGGGGCGATCGTCTCGGGCACCCTCGCCCTGGGCATCACCAGCGGTTCCAACGCCGCCGACGCACCCGATTGCAAGGCCGCCAACATGGATCTGGCGCAGTACGGCGGCACCGCCACGCTGGGCATCCCGATCCGGCAGATCCTCAGCGATATCGACGCCAATTCCGGTGGCGGCCTGGGCGCCGGCATCACGGTGCGTACGCGCCCGAACGCGGGCTGACGATCCTTCCACTGCGCCGAGGGGCACGTCCGCCGGAGCGGACGTGCCCCTCGGCGCGATACGGACCGGGTGAACAGCGGGTATCGATTTCCGGTATGCCCGGTGTGAGTTCGGCCAAAGTCCGCGACAAGTAGGCATAGCCGCGCAAACCCCATATAGTCGCCTCATGCTCCTGCCACGCATCCGACTTTCGTCCGCCGCGGGACGTGCCCCGCGCACCCGCCTCCGCAGCGCGGCCGTCGCCGCCTCGGCGGCGGTTCTGGTTCTCGGGCCGCTCGCGGCGACCTCGTCCGCGGACCCCGCGCCCGCCCCGGCCCCGAACCTGCCTGCCGATCTCGTCGCGGCCGTGCAGCGCGACCTGAAGATCTCGCCGGAGGAGTACCTGCACCGCGCCGATGTGGCGCAGCACGTGGCGGCCTTCACGGCCACCGCGCAGCGTCAGTTCCCGCAGGCGTTCGCGGGCGCGTGGCTCGACGACGCCGGCAAGGCCGTGGTGGCGCTGGCCCCGGGCCAGGGCCTCGACGAGGCGAAGAAGGCCGCTCAGGACGCCGGATTCGGCGTGAAGGACGTGGCCAAGAGCCAGACCGTGCTGCGCAGCGAGAAGAACGCCTTCCAGCAGTGGCTCTCGGGCCAGCCCGAGGCCGTCGTGCAGGCCGTGCGCGGCGTCGTGATCGATACCGTCAACAACAGCATCGCGGTGCGCGTGGACAAGGCCGGCGTGCCGATGCCGGGCTTCGTCGACCCGGCGCACGTGATCGTGATGGCCGCTCCCCCGGTCGGCCCGCCGGAGTCCGACGCGCAGGTGAAGCCGGTTGCCGGTGAGCAGCCCAACGCTCCCCGCGCCGGCGGAGACGCCTACGCCTCGGTGGCCGGCAAGATGCAGCTGGTCTGCTCCACCGGCTTCAACGGTGAGGACCGCAACGGCAACCCCGTGAACATCACTGCCGGACACTGCGATCCGAACATTCCGGCCGCCGGTACCGCGAACGCGCCGGGCATGTTCGAGCTGCTGCCGGGCAACCACATCGGCGCCCAGCTGGGCTCGTTCCAGAAGTCGATCCTGGGCAACCAGGACTACTCGATCGTCTCGATCGATGGCGGCAGCCGGGATCGCTTCGCCAACAACCTGGTCCGGGTCCCCGGTGCCGCGCCGATCGCGATCACCGGTGTGGCCGATCCCGTCGTCGGCGCCCCGGTCTGCAAGTCGGGTTCGCGCACCGGCTTCAGCTGCGGCGTGGTCAACGCCGTGGATCAGACCGTGCAGGTCGGTGACCGTGACCTGACCCAGGCCTTCTCGGCGAACATCTGTGCGCTGCCGGGTGATTCGGGCGGCCCGATCGTCACCGGCACCATGGCCCTGGGCATCTCCAGCGCCTCCTCGGTGGCCGACTACCCGATCTGCGAGATCCCGAACCTGATCGGCGCCCTGACCGGTGACGCGCCCCAGCTGTTCGCGCAGCCGGTGAACCAGGTGCTCTCCGACAACCCGGGTCTGCGGGTTCGCACCAACTGAGCGCTTCGAGCATCGTCGAAGGCCCGGCAGCAATGCCGGGCTTTCGTCGTATCCGGGGCGGGAACCGGTGTGCCCCGAGCATTCGGGGCAGCGCAATTCGGGGATCCTTCTCCGCGCTGCCGGATGGAAGGATCGCACGCATGTTCACAACGAAGCTTTTCGCCGCCGGTTTGCTCTGCGCCACTTCACTTCTCGTCGCCGCCCCCATCGCATCGGCGACGACCGCCACGCCGGTAGCCGCGTCCGATACCGCCGGTCTGTCCTCCGGCAGCAGCCAGATCAACCTCGGCTGCCTGCTGGACACCCTGTCGGGCGGCGGACGGACCGCGGACTGCAATCCGCCCACCATCCCGGTCGGCTGATCGCCACGAGGAGGCGCCTCGTCGGCAGCACCGAGCCCACCGTGGCTCGCGCCGACGGGGCGCCTTCGCGCGCCGGTGACGAGACTCGGTGGCTGCGGCCGCGATAGTGCCGGCACAGCGGCTGGGGCATGCTGGAGTTATGTGTCTGGTGTTGATCGGGTGGCGCGCGCATCCGGAGTATCGGCTGATCGTGGCGGGCAATCGCGACGAGTTCTACACGCGCCCAACCGAATCGATGCGCTGGTGGCCGGAGCGGCCGAACCTGCTGGCCGGGCGTGATCTCGGAGCTCCGGACGGCGTGCCGGGCACCTGGCTGGGGATCGTCCCCGAGGCCGGCCGGTTCGCGACCGTCACCAATGTGCGCGGCCCGAACGAGAGGCGCACCGATGCCCGCTCCCGCGGCGCCCTGCTGATGGACTATCTGACCGCCTCCACTGCCCCGGAGAAGTTCGTTCGTACCACCGCGGCCGATCTGGACGACTACAACGGCTACAACCTGGTGGTCTCCGATCTGGAGACGCTGTGGTGGCAGAGCAATCGCAGCGAGGCCACTCCGCTGGCCCTCCCGCCGGGAGTACACGGGCTGTCCAATGCCGCCCTCCTCGGTTCGACCCTTCCCGGTTCCGAACGGACGGCAGGCATCGCGGATGGTCGGACCGCGGAGAGCGAGGGCACCGGAGACGACACCGTGCACACCGACACCGGCGCCACAGCGTGGCCGAAGGTGCGCGACGGCGTGCGCGCGCTGAGCGCGATAGTCGGTTCGCCCGCTGTCGAGGACTACTTCGACGTCCTGGCCGACCCCACCATCGCACCCGACGCCGAACTACCGCACACCGGATTGTCGCCGGATCAGGAACGCTCGGTATCGGCCCGCTTCGTCGCCAACGACTGGCACGGAACCCGCTGCAGCACAGTCCTCCTGGTCCGCGAGGACGGACGTTTCGAGATCGCCGAACGGTCCTTCGCCGAATTCGGCACACCGCTCGGCGAGGTGAGCTACACCGGGCGGCTGCGGTTCGCGGACTGACCGGCACAACGACAACGGCCCGCCTTCCGTGCGGAAGACGGGCCGTACACGTCCAGGAGCCGGCCGATGACCGGCTCCGCGCCGCGAACTACTTCGGCTGGTTGGCCTGCTGCGCCTGGCCGCTGGCCGCCGCCATGGCCGCATCCGACCACTGGGTGGTGCCGTCGGCGGCCTGCATGGTGTTGACGAGCTCGACGCCCGCCGCGACCAGAGCAGGGCCGCCCACCGCGACGGTGCCCACGATGCCGCCGACGCCGGCGCCGGTCACCAGACCCGGGATGCAGCCGGCGACGATCGTCACGACACAACCGATCGCGGCGCCGATGGCGGTACCGACGAAACCACCGATCGCGGTCGCCAGACCGAACTTGGTGGCGAAGTCGCTCATCGCGCGCTGGTTCTCGATCGGCGAGGCGACATCCTTGGCGACCAGAACCGGCTTATCGGCCTGGATCGGCGCCTGCTGGTCGACCTTCGTGTCCGCGACCGCGGCCACGGGGGCGGCGGCGACCGGCTTGGTCAGGTCGACGTTGGCGGGCTTGTCCGGCGTCAGCTCGAGTACCGTGCCGTTGTCTTTGAGCACCGGCTTGATCGGAATCTGAACGCCCGCGATCCGGTAGTCGATCGGCATCTCCAGGGCGACATTGCCGGCCTGGTCCTTGATGTCGACGACCTGCTGCTTCTGGTCGGGAGTCGCGCCGTGCTTCTCCACGAGCTCGAACGTGCCGTTCTTGAGCTTGGTGACGACAGTCTTGTCGACCAGTTTGGTGGAGTAGTCGATCCCCGGCTTGGCGTCGGCGGCCGGGGCCGGGGCTGGTGCAGGGTCGGCGTTGGCAGTTCCCAACGCCACGGTCATTGCGCCGATGACCATAGCGGCGACCGCAGTACCTCTGCGGAGCTTCATTCGGTTTCCAATCCGTCATCAGGGTTTGCCGCACGCAACTTCTCCGCGAGAGCCCACGCATCCATCAGGCCATCAACCCCGACTTCAAACCTGACGGACCTCCCCGAGCAGTGTGAAGGTGCACACAGCAAGCAGGACGAGGTGAGCTTAGTCGAATACCCCGACCGAAAGCGAGAATTGTTATGTGCCCTAACAATTAACGCGGAATTCCACAACGGTTCGCCTTCGCGGCGAGTAAGCCTGTCCTGGCTTGAGCACCGGATTTGCCGGGATTTACCGTGTCAGACGACCGCGCCCACGCCAAAACCGCAGGACAACACGTGAGAACGGTCACACCCCCAGTACGGTTGGACCCCACAACCTGGGATAGACCACTCGTGCATCATACGATGGACAGATAAGTTACCGGCGGGTAACTTACTGCCCGTTACGATACGAGCAACCGACGGCGACCCCAGCCCGGTCGCCGGAATGCTCGTGGAACCGAAGGAAGGTCGCGACATGAATGCCCTGACAGTGACGCTGGGCACGATTGGAGCGGTGCTCAGCCTGGTGTGCTGGGCGTCGTTCATCGGCGGCGCGTGGAAGATCTTCAGCGCGATCAGGGTCGGTCAGCCGGCACCCGATCGTTGGCGGCCGTTCTTCCCACGCCTCAAGACGATGCTGGTCGAGTTCATCGCCCATACCCGCATGAACAAGTTCCGCACCGTCGGCTGGGCGCACTGGCTGGTGATGATCGGCTTCATCACCGGCGCCATCCTCTGGTTCGAGGCGTACGGGCAGACGTTCGACCCCGAATTCCATTGGCCGATCATCGGCAACTGGGGTGTGTACCACTTCTGGGACGAGCTGATGGGCATCGGAACGGTGGTCGGCATCCTGACGCTGATCACCATTCGCCAGCTCAATCACCCGCGGATCCCGCAGCGCCTCTCGCGCTTCAGCGGTTCGAAGTTCGGGCCCGCCTATGTGATCGAAGCGATCGTGCTGATGGAAGGCCTCGGCATGATCTTCGTCAAGGCCGGCAAGATCGCGCTGAACGGCGAGGGCAACCCCGCGACCGACTTCTTCACGATGCGGGTCGCCGAATTGCTGCCCGCCAACGCGACGATGGTGTCGATCTTCGCCTTCATCAAGCTGATGTCGGGTATGGCATTCCTCTATTACGTCGGTCGCAACATCACCTGGGGTGTGGCGTGGCACCGGTTCTCCGCCTTCTTCAACATCTACTTCAAGCGTGAGGACGACGGCGGCGTCGCCCTGGGTGCGGCCAAGCCGATGATGTCCAAGGGCCGCGCCCTGGATATGGAGAACGTCGACCCCGATACCGACACCCTCGGCGCCGGGCGGATCGAGGACTTCTCCTGGAAGGGCTGGCTGGACTTCACCACCTGCACCGAATGCGGTCGCTGCCAGAGCCAGTGCCCGGCGTGGAACACCGGTAAACCGCTCTCGCCGAAGCTGCTGATCATGTCGCTGCGCGACCACGGTGCGGCCAAGGCGCCCTACCTGCTCGCCGGTGGCCGTAAGGATATGGGCGGCGACGAGGTCGGCCTGGTCGACGCCGAGGGCAAGCCGAACGAGGCCGCGCTGGCGAAGATCTCGGAGGCGGCCAAGGCCGAGGCCGAGCGTCCGCTGGTCGGTGGCGAGGATGTCAACGGCATCATCGACCCCGAGGTGCTGTGGTCCTGCACCACCTGTGGCGCCTGTGTCGAGCAGTGCCCGGTGGATATCGAGCACGTCGACCACATCATCGATATGCGTCGCTACCAGGTTCTGATCGAATCGGAATTCCCCTCCGAGCTGGCCGGTCTGTTCAAGAATCTGGAGAACAAGGGCAACCCCTGGGGCCAGAACGCCAAGGATCGCTTGAACTGGATGTCGGAGCTGGACTTCGATATTCCGGTATTCGGCCAGGACGCCGAGAGTTTCGACGGATACGAATATCTGTTCTGGGTCGGCTGTGCCGGTGCCTACGAGGACCGTGCCAAGAAGACCACCAAGGCCGTCGCCGAACTGCTCGCCACGGCCGGCGTGAAATTCATGGTGCTGGGTGCGGAGGAAACCTGTACCGGTGACTCGGCTCGCCGCGCGGGTAACGAATTCCTGTTCCAGCAGTTGGCGATGCAGAACATCGAGACGCTGAATTCGGTCTTCGAGGGCGTGGAGCCGTCGAAGAAGAAGATCGTCGTCACCTGTGCGCACTGCTTCAACGCGCTCAACAACGAGTATCCGCAGGTGGGCGGCACCTACGAGGTCGTGCACCACACGCAGCTGCTGAACCGGCTGGTGCGGCAGCGCAAGCTCGTTCAGGTGAAGCCGGTGTCGGAGAAGGTCACCTATCACGACCCCTGCTACCTGGGCCGGCACAACAAGATCTACAACGCGCCGCGTGAGCTGATGGCCGCCTCCGGTGCGAAGGTCAGCGAGATGCCGCGCCACGGCGAGCGTTCGATGTGCTGTGGCGCCGGTGGTGCCCGCATGTGGATGGAGGAACAACTCGGAAAGCGAGTCAACCTCGACCGGACCGACGAGGCGCTGGCCACCCTGGACGGCGGTAACTCGCCGTCGCTGATCGCCACCGGCTGCCCCTTCTGCCGCGTGATGCTCACCGACGGTGTGACCGCGCGCAAGGATTCCGGCGAGGTCGGCCAGGGCGTCGAGGTCGTGGACGTGGCGCAGCTGATGCTGCAGTCGATCGACCGGGTCGAGCCCGCGGCGCTGTCGGAGAACCTGAAGGTGGTTCAGCAGCCCAAGGCTCCCGAACCGGTCGCCGAAGCCGCGGCCGCACCGGCCGCCGAGGCCGCCGTTGCCGAAGCCGCGGTCACCGAGGCGGAGGCGCCTGCCGAGCAGGCCGCCCCGGCCGCCGGTAAGGGCCTGGCGATGAAGGGTGGCGGTAAGGCACCCGGCGGCAAGGGCCTGGCCATGAAGGGCGCGGCGAAAGCACCGGGCGCCAAGGCGACGCCGGAGCCCGAGGCCGCCGAGGCGAGCGCGGAAGCGCCCGCCGCCAAGCCGGGTGGTCTGGCCATGAAGGGCGCCGCCAAGGCACCCGGCGGCAAGGGCCTGGCCATGAAGGGCGCGGCGAAAGCACCGGGCGCCAAGGCAACTCCGAAGCCCGCCGAGGCCCCCGCGGCAGAGGCGTCCGCAGCCGAGGCTCCGGCAGCACCGACCGCCAAGCCCGGCGGCCTGGCCATGAAGGGTGCCGCGAAGGCACCCGGCGGCAAGGGCCTCGCCATGAAGGGCAAGGCGAAGGCTCCGGGCGCCAAGCCCGCTAGCGAAGCCCCGGCCGAGGCGCCCGCTTCGGAGGCGCCCGCGGAACCGGCCGAGTCGGCTCCGACCGCCACGTCCACCGGCCCCACCGAAACCAAACCGACGGTGGCGCCGAAGGGTCTGGCGATGAAGTCCGGCTTCAAGCGCCCCGGCCCCAAGGCCCCGGGCACCGCCGCGCCCGCCGCTTCCGAATCCGCCCCGGCGGCAAAGGAATCCGGTAACGGCGCGGCACCGGCCGACGCGGCCGGCGGCGAAGCAGCCGAGACCGAGGCTCCGGCGACCGAGTCGGCTCCCGCACCGGAGGCACCGGCGGCCTCTACCGAATCCGCCGACAGCGGCAACGGTGAGGTCCAGCCTCCGACCGCCAAGCCGGGTGGCCTGGGCTTCAAGTCCGGAGCGAAGGCCCCGGGCCGCAAGAAGTAGTTCGCCTCACCGCACGGGGGCGCTGCCGACACCGGCAGCGCCCCCGTGTCGTTTCCGGCACTACCGGCCTGCGAATCGGAGCATCCACGGATAGCGGCGGGTTCGCCGCAACGCCGAAGGCCGGCCGCTGCGCGAGCGACCGGCCTTCGATGGTGTGTAACTCCTAGTTGCCCGCGGAGTCCTTGGCCCACTTGCTGGTTCCCGGGGCGGCCTGCAGGGTGTTGATCAGGTCCATACCCGCGATGCCGAGTGCGGGGCCACCGACGGCGATGGTGCCGAGGATGCCGCCGACGCCGGCGCCGGCGATCGCGGCGGGGATGCAGCCCACGCCGAGCAGCGGCAGGCCCAGGATGCAGCCGGTGATTCCGCCGACCACGACGCCGATCGCGGTGCCGACGAATCCGCCCACGGCCGTGGCGAGTCCGAACTGGGTGGAGAAGTCGTTCATCGCGCGCTGGTTCTCGAGCGGCGACGCGATCGACTGGACGGTGACCGGATGGTCGGTGGTCATCGTCTTCTGCGGCGTCAGTTCGAGGACGGTGCCGTCGTTCTTCACCACCGGCTTCACCGGAACGGCGACATCGTCGACGCGCACATCGGTGGGCAGCGAAACCACGGTGGCGCCGTGGGAATCGGTGACGGAGTACGACTTCTCGTCCTGCGCCAGCCGGAAGGTCCCCCCTTGCAAGGTCGTCACGACCGTCTTGTCCACGAGTTTGACCGAGTACCTGATCCCGGTCTGCTCCGGCGTGGGAGCCGGGTCGGCGTGGGCGGTGGTCAGCCCGGCGGTCAGTGCGCCGATCGTCAGCGCGGAGGCCGCGGTGAGGCTGCGGAGATTCATCGATACTTCCATTCCGTCATCGAATCTCGGCGCCCGCCCCCTCGACGAGCGCCGTCACACCTGCGGGTTTGCGGTGAATTCGCTTCGAGCTCACCACTTTCGGCCACGCAAGCGGGTCGATGTTACGCGCATGCCCACCAGCGGAGGAGCCCCCAGTACTGGGGGCCCTCACAAGGCACTGTGCCGCGAATCGGGTTGCGGCACAGTCGGACCGCGGTCGGCCGGAACCGGACCTACTTGTCGTCGGCCCACTTGGTCGTACCCGGCGCGGCCGACAGGGTGCCGATCATGTCCAATCCGGTGATCGCCAGCGCGGGACCGCCGATCGCGATCGTGCCCAGGATGCCACCGATACCGGCGCCGGCGACCGCGGCCGGAATGCACCCGACACCCAGCAGCGGCAAACCCAGGATGCAGCCGGTGACACCGCCGATGATGGCGCCGACAGCGGTACCCAGGAAGGTGCCGACGGCGGTCGCGACGCCGAAATTGGTTTCGAAGTCGTTCATCGCGCGATGGTTCTCCAGCGGCGAGGCGATCGGTTGTACGGTGACCGGCTTGTCGACGGTGACGGTGCGCTGCGGCGTCAACTCGAGGACGGTGCCGTCGTTCTTGACCACCGGTGTCACCGGCACCTCGGTCCCGGCGACGCGCACCTCGGTCGGCAGTGAGACCACGGTGGCGCCGTGGGGATCGGTGATGGCGTAGGACTTGCCGTCCGCGGCGATCCGGAAGGTGCCGCCCTGCAGGGTGGTCACCACGGTCTTGTCGACGAGTCTCATGGAGTACTTGATCGCCGCCGGTTGGGGTGCGGCGGCCGGTTCGGCGTGCGCGGCCGTAGTTCCGGCGGTGACGGCGCCGACGACCAGTGCGGATATCGCGGTAAGGCGCTGGAGCTTCATCCGGCAATCTTAAACGTCAACATGTCACAAATGGGTCAAATCTGAAGAAGGACTGTTCCGGATGTGATGGTATCCACGTTCCGAATCCGGGTCCGCCCCCGACAGGCAACGAGGCGGACCCGGATCGGCAGCGGCGAGGACCGGTCTGCGGGTTCAGTCCTCGCCGCCTCTTCCCACCGCCAGCGCCGTCGTGACGACTATCGAAAGGGGTGGAAGTTCCAGGTCGGGCCCCGGCGGCACGATCCAGTGACAACCCTCGCGGGTCCATCGACCCAGGCTGGTGGGCATCATGGTCTCGCCGCCGTCGGCCGGGATGCCGATATCGAGACGCTGCAGAATCTCCGCGATCTGCCCACCGGGCCGGCTGTCGGGAAATACGAGAAAGCTCCAGCGCGCGCGCCGGGCCAGCACCGGCCCGCACCCGCCGTGTTCGGTCAGCGATCGGCACACCGCTTCGGCGCGGTCGGCCGGCAGATGCACGACACCGACGGCGCCGGTCACCGGCAGCGTGACGAATCCCCCACGCTGGATACATGTCAGACCGGCGTGATGCCGATAGAACATCACCCAATCGTCGGCGGTTCTGAGCTTCTCGACGTTCACAGTTTCCCGACCTTCACGGCGACTCTCTCGATATCTTCAAGGCTCCCGCCACTGCGACGTCCCCGAAACGCCCCCACACGCGCCCTGCACTGCCCTTTCACTGCCCAAACCGCCGGGACCAGCCAATTCCCCTGTACCAGCTCGGTTTCGGTTGTGGCCGTGATCACCGTCCGCTCGTACTCTGGAGACCAGTTCGCGCGGAAGGGATGACATCGTGGTCCGGCAGTGGTCAGGTAAGGAAGCCCGCGCCCTCCGCGATGCCAAACGCATGAGCATCAGGGAGTTCGCGGCCCATCTCGGTGTACACGAACGCCTGGTGTCGAAATGGGAGGCTGGCGGTGCCCGGGTGCATCCGCGCCCGGTCAACCAGGCCGCGCTGGACACATCACTCGCCAGGTCCGACGAAGTCGTGCGGGCACGGTTCGCGGCCATGATCGATCAGCCCGTCATCGATCGGCCGGAACCGGAATTCGAGGTGCGTCAAGGTCATTCGACGCGCAGCAAGTATTCGAGCGACGCGGAACTTTTGGCACTCGTAGACGCAGGTGCGATGAGAGGTGATGCGTTAGCCGAGATTTCGGAGAGGGATCTGATCATGGCGGCTGCCCACGAAGCCAGCGAGCACGCCGGTCGCGCCGAGGCGAGTAACGTCGGCGCCTCCGCGCTGGAACAGCTCGACGCCGATGCCACCCGCATCGCCAGAGAGTATGTCCACGTGCCGCCGGTTCCGATGATGGTGGAGATGCTGCGGGTGCGCCGGCGGGTGTACCGGCTGCTCGAAGGCCACCAGAAGCCCGCGGACACAAGCCATTTGTATCTGCTGGCCGGAACGCTGTCGGGTCTGCTGGCCAACGCCAGTACCGATCTCGGACATCTCGACGCCGCCGGAGAACAGGCCCGTGCGGCCTGGGCCTATGCGGAACTGTGCGGCCACAACGGATTACGCGCGTGGACGCGCGGCATGCAGGCGCTGATCGAATACTGGTCCGAGCGGCCGCGCCGGGCGGTGGCACTCGCGCAGAACGGTCAGCAGTACGCCGACTCGGTGACCGCGAAGGTCCGGCTGCACAACATCGAGGCGCGCATCTGGTCCAAACTCGGCAGCGCCGCGGACGCCGAACGCTGCATCCGCGCCGCCGAGGCCGCACGCGCGGGCACCGGCACCGACGAACTGCACGACGAGACCGGCGGTGTCTTCGGCTTCCCGGAGGCCAAGAGTCATTACTACGCCGGCGCCACCTACATCCATCTCGGCCAGGCCGAACCGGCCCTGGCCGAAACCCAGCGCACCATCGAGTTGTACAGCGGCGGCCCTCGCGAACAGCGGTCGTACGGAGCCGAGGCGCTCGCGCGGGTCGACAACGCAGCGGCCCAGCTGATCAACGGCAGTCTCGACGGCGCCGGCGACGCACTGAGTCCGGTACTCGAACTCTCCGAGGATCGCCGCATCGCCCAACTCGAGGAGCGGCTCACCGGACTGCGCCGTCGCATCGCCACTCCCCGCTTCCGCGACGCGGTCGAGGCGCGCCGTCTGGACGAACGGATCGAGGAGTTCTGCGGCACCACGGTCGCCACCGGGATGCTGCCGGCCAATCCGCCGACCTGAGCGGCGGGCGCGCCGGCCCCGATGTGACCGGCGCAACGCCGATACAGCGCGGGGGCGATGCCTCGGATATGCAGTTGCGGGGCGGTGGCACCATTGAACAGGTGAGCCCTACCAGTCAGTCACCGCATCAGCCGCCCCGGATTCTGGAGCAGTCCCTGAAGCTCCAGAACGTTCTCTACGAAATCCGTGGGCCGGTGCACGCACATGCGGCACGACTGGAGGCCGAGGGCCATCGCATCCTGAAGCTGAACATCGGCAACCCGGCGCCGTTCGGTTTCGACGCCCCCGATGTGATCATGCGCGACATGATCGCCGCGCTGCCGTACGCGCAGGGCTACTCCGAATCCAAGGGCATCCTGCCCGCGCGCCGCGCGATCGTGACCCGGTACGAGCTGGTCCCCGGCTTCCCCGAATTCGACGTGGACGACGTCTACCTGGGCAACGGCGTCTCCGAACTGATCACGATGACGATGCAGGCGCTGCTCGACAGCGGCGACGAGGTGCTCATCCCCGCACCGGACTATCCGCTGTGGACCGCCATGACCAGTCTCGCCGGCGGCACCGCCGTGCACTACCTGTGCGACGAGTCCAACGGCTGGCAGCCGGATGTGGCCGATATCGAATCGAAGATCACCGACAAGACCAAGGCCCTGCTGGTGATCAACCCGAACAACCCCACCGGCGCGGTGTACTCGTCGGAGGTGCTGCAGCAGCTGGTGGACCTCGCTCGTAAACATCAGCTGTTGCTGCTCGCCGACGAGATCTACGACAAGATCCTCTACGACGACACCAAGCACATCTCGCTCGCCAGCCTGGCTCCCGACCTGCTGTGCCTCACCTTCAACGGCCTCTCCAAGGCCTATCGCGTGGCCGGATACCGGTCCGGCTGGCTGGTCATCACCGGCCCCAAGGAACACGCGGCCGGATTCCTCGAGGGCATCGACCTGCTGGCCTCCACCCGGCTGTGCCCGAACGTGCCCGCTCAGCACGCGATTCAGGTGGCGCTCGGCGGCTACCAGAGCATCGAGGATCTGATCCTGCCCGGCGGGCGGCTGCTCGAGCAGCGCGATGTGGCGTGGGAGAAGCTCAATATGATCCCCGGCGTCTCGTGCGTGAAGCCGAAGGGCGCGCTGTACGCGTTCCCGCGGCTGGATCCCGAGGTGCACGACATCCACGACGACGGAAAACTGGTGCTCGACCTGCTGCTTCAGGAGAAGATCCTGATGGTGCAGGGCACCGGCTTCAACTGGCCGCAGCACGATCACCTGCGCATCGTGACGCTGCCGTGGGCCCGGGATCTGGCCGTGGCGATCGAGCGCTTCGGCAATTTCCTCTCCAGCTACCGCCAGTAGTCGGGGCCGGGACGTGCCAAAACAAACCGGGAGTTTGGAAAAGTAGGTTTTTGAAGACTTTACTGGCGCAAACTTCGAACTTTTGTGTACAGTAGTCCTCGGCACTCACAGTGCCCGGCCGAGCCGCCTACCCCCCCTGGGCCGCTCGGCCCTGGATTCGACCGCCTACCCCCCCTGGGCCGTCGGATCCCTTTCGGGCGGCGGAGAGCAGGGGGATGTCTCCGCCGCCCGCTCCCCCGCCTCCCCGCTGTACCGCCTCTCCGCGTTTGCGTGATCAGGTGTGCGGTTGTTCTTTGAGGCTGAAGCGGGCGCGTGAATCCGGCCAAAGCACGCGGAGACGTAGTACGCGCTGCTGTTGAAAATAAGTTCCTTTAAGCTCCCTGCGGTGAGCGAGCATCATCATCACCATCATGACCATTCCGGGCCCATTGCTATCGGGGCTACGGCGGCTCGGGTGGTGGTGGGGGTGCTCACCGCGATCGGGGTGATCGTCGTGATCGCCATGATCTGGTTGTGGCCCAGTCGGCAGCATGTGGATATTCCGTTGCCGATGCAGAACGGTGGCGGCGGGGCGGTGCAGACCGAGGCCGGGACCGTGGCGATGCAGGATATGGGGCCGTGCGGGAGTCCGTCGAACGGGCGCGCGTTTCCCGATACTCCGCAACCACCGCCGACCAATGCCTACACCTGCCAGCGCAGTCTGGTCTCGATCGAATCGGGGCCGAACAAAGGCAGCCGTACGCTGCTCGAAATCGCGCCGGGGCCGGGACAACCCGATTTGCATGCCGGAGACCACATTCGGCTGGTTCGCCAGGACGACCCGAGCGGAACCACCATCTATTCCTTCGACGACTATTCGCGCGGCATGCCCCTGCTGCTGATCACGCTCGTCTTCGTGGTGGTGATCGTCGCGGTGGCGCGGTGGCGCGGTTTGCGCGCCGTGCTCGGCCTGGTGTTCGCCTTCGGGGTGCTGGTCGTATTCCTGCTGCCCGCACTGCTCGACGGGAAGCCCGCGCTGCCGGTTGCCCTCGTCTCGGGAGCGCTGATTCTCTACGCGGTCCTCTATCTGGCGCACGGCGTCAATCTGCGGACCAGTTCGGCGCTGCTGGGCACACTGAGCGCGATGGTGCTCGCGGCGGTGCTGTCGTGGGTCGCGCTGGAGGTGACGAATCTGACCGGATTGTCCGAGGAGCAGAACACCAACGTCGCCACCTATATCCAGCACGTCAGCATTACCGGCCTGCTGCTCGCGGGCTTCATCATCGGCTCCCTCGGTGTGCTCAACGACGTCACCATCACCCAGGCCTCGGCCGCTTTCGAACTCGCCGCACTCGACGAAGAGGCAACGCGGCGTGAGGTTTTCGCGGCCGCCATGCGCGTCGGCCGCGACCACATCGCCAGCACGGTGTACACCCTGGTCCTGGCCTACGCCGGCGGCGCGCTGCCGTTGCTGCTGATGTTCTCCGTCGCCGGGCGCTCCATCAGCGACGTGCTCACCGGTGATGCGGTGGCCATCGAAATCACCCGATCCGCGGTCGGCGGCATCTGCCTCGCACTGTCGGTGCCCTTGACCACCGCCATCGCGGTCCTGCTGGCCCGCCCCTTCGGGCAACGCGCCGGCTTCGACGACTACGAGCCCGAACCCGAACCCCGCCGTGCCGTTGCCACGGGCCGGCGCCGGGCGGAGAGTGCGGCCGAGACCACCGGCAGCCACCGCCGCGTCGCCGCGCGTGACGAGACCGCAGGAAGTCGGCGCGTGCAGGGCCGGGAGAACAGGGCCGGTCACGACCACATCGACCACCGCGGTGGACCGAATACGGGCAGTCATCGCCGCGTCGAAGGGCGTCCGGCCGAGCCGCCCACCCGTCGCCGCACCGCCACCTCGCCCGATGCGACCGGGGGCCGACGCCGCGCCGACACCGGCGGCCACCGGCGCATCGACGATCCCCGGGCCGATACGGGCAGTCACCGGCGCATCGATGATCGCCGGACCGATACGGGCAGTCACCGGCGTATCGACGGCCGCACCGGAGAGCCCACCGGCGGCCACCGGCGCGTCCCGTCCGGCCGCCCTCACGACGACCCCCGGCCGAGCTGGCCCACCCGGCCACCGCGACCGGATGCCGACCCATACCCCCGCAACGATCCCCCGCCGCGCAACCGATCCTCTTGGCCCACAACGGGTTACGGGGATTGATCGACGCGCTTTCGACTACCGGCGGTGAGGGTACCTGCCGCCGCGATCGCCAGCGCTGCTATCACCGCCGTAACAGCCCATCCGAACCAGCTCACCGCGGCCGCACCGAAGGCGGTGCCGGCGCTGCCCCCGACGAAATACACGACCATGTAGGCGCTGTTGAACCGGGCGGGTGAGCCCGGGTCGATGGCCAGCACCGTGCTCTGATTGGCGACCTGCGCCGCGAACAGGCCCGCGTCGAACAGACCGAGACAGAGCAGGGCGAGCACCGTATTCGACAGGGCGACAGCGAGTATCACCGCGGCTGTACCGGCGACGACGAGACCCACCAGGATCACACGACGCGCCCCCACCCGATCCGTCCACGCTCCCGCGATGCGCGTCGCGGCGACACCGGCCAGTCCGGCGAACGCGTACAAGCCGATTCGCTCGGACGAGTAGGAGAACGGAGGCTGTGACAAGGCCGCCGCGAGACCGCCCCACACCGTGCAGAAGGCGAAGAACCACAAGGTGCCGCGAAGGGCCGCCGACCCCAGCGACGGACAGCGGGTGAACAGTCCCGGCAGCCCGCGCAGCATCGCCAGATATCCGGAGGCGACCGGGGCGGTTGCGGCGGGCAGCACGACCCGGGTCGCCGCCGCGAGCACCACACACGCCGCCGCGAAGACGAGCAGCATGCCCCGCCAGCCGATGAGGTCGGTGAGCCAACCGCCGACGATTCGCCCGGCCAGAATTCCGGCCGATATCCCCGCCGTCACGGTTCCCAGCACCGTCGCACGCCGGCTCGGTTCCGCGAAACGCCCTGCCACCGAGCTCATCTGGGCTCCCACCGAAGAGGCCGCACCGATCAGGCCGATCACCGGGCCGAGCAACCACACCGCCCCGGCCGCGGCGCCGATCGCCGAGGCCGCGGCGAGCGCGGCGAACTGCAGCGACACCACTGTCCGAGGTGGATACCGGTCCACCAGCGGAACCAGGAGGGCGAGCCCCAGCAGATAGCCGACCGGCCCGCACGCCAGCGCTATCCCCATTTCCGCGACCGACGCGTGCAGCGATCCCGCCACCGCCGCGATCCCCGGCTGCAGTACGTACATGGTCGCGGTGCCGAGCCCGGCCGCCACCGCCATCAGTCCGACGACGGCCGTGCGCAGGACCGGAGCACGGGTGTCGATCAGCAGGTCGTTGTCCATGAACACGACGCTAGGAATCGGTCCCGGCCGGTGCTGGCGCTAATCGGACGCGACCGTCGACGCTTCCCGAGAGAACCGGACGGCCAACTCGTTCAGCGTCGTTCAGTCCGGGAGGAGGCCCATCGCGGTCAGAATTCGGTCCGCATAGCCGGAATCGATGGTCTCCCCACTGACCAGCAGCCGGTAATAGAGGGCGCCGTAGATCAGATCGATGGCAGTGTCGGGGTCGAGACCTGCGGGAAGGCGGCCGGCGGATCGGGCGTCGGCGAGGAGCTCACCCACCTCGGCCCGCCGCCCGGCGATGAACCGATCTCGCAGCGCCGCAGCCAATTCCGGATCGTGCTGCGCGGCGGCGACCAGGGCTACGAAAGGACGTCGCGCGTCGGGATCGCTCATCAAGGTCGCCACGCGGCGGACCGTGGTGCGCAGACGGGTCAGGGCATCCCCCTCGGCGGGGACGCTCATCCGGTCCGCGAAGGCGTCGGTGAACGCATCCATCAGGACGGCCGCCTTGGTGGGCCACCAGCGGTAGATGGTGTTTTTGCTGACTCCGGCGCGGGCGGCGATCTCGTCCGCACTCAGGCCCGGCAGGCCGCGGTCGGTCAGCAGGTCGCGGGCCGCCTCCAGCACCGCGCGCCTGGATCGTTCACTGCGCGGCCGGCCCGGACCGCGCGACTGTTTCACCTCGACCATGGCGCAAGTCTAACCTTTTGGATACGATACGAGCAGTATCCTAATTAACCGCAGGTGAGGACATTGCGATGGCGACAGACAAGGTGTGGCTGATAACAGGGGCCTCCTCCGGATTCGGATTGGCACTGACTCGTGCGATCGCGTCCGCCGGGGGCCGGATCGCGGCGACGGCCCGCGACCCTCAGCGCGCGCAGGCCCTGCGGGAACTGGCGGACGAGCATCCCGGGCGAATCCTGGTGACCCCGCTGGACGTCACCGACGCCGAGCAGTCCCGGCAGGCGATCGCGCGCGCGAAGCAGGCCTTCGGCCGGATCGACGTGGTCGTGAACAACGCCGGCTACGGGGTGTTCGGTGCGCTCGAGGAGATTCCGGACAGCGAAGTGCGCGCGGTATTCGAAACCAATGTGTTCGGATCGCTCAACGTCGTGCGCGCCGCACTGCCGGTATTGCGCGAGCAGAAGGGCGGCCACCTCGTGCAGATCTCGTCGGTAGCCGGTGTGGCCGCGCCGTCGCCGGGCCTGGGCCTTTATGCCGCAACGAAATTCGCCGTCGAGGGCATGAACGAGGGGCTGCTCCGGGAGGTCGCCCATCTCGGCATCGATGTGACCATCGTCGAGCCCGGTATGTTCGGCACCGGTTTCGTTGCGTCGCTGGGGATTACGCCTGTCACGCATCCCGACTACGGCGCCAGTGTCCGAGCGGCCTTCGACCGTTTGTCTACCCTGGACCCGAGCGTCTACGGCGATCCCGACGATGCCGCGCAGCAGATCATCGCGGCCGTCGAATCGCCCACACCGCCGCTGCGGCTACCGATCGGCCGGGACGCGATCACCGCGATCCGCGCCGAACTGACCGCCGAACTCGCCGCCCTCGACGCGCTGGACAGCGCCGCGGCGGCCGGCCGCTGATGCCGCACCGGATCGCGACGCCTCCCCGCGGGTTCGATCGCGGGGTGGCAGGCGCGCGCGAATGCCGCTAAGGTCGGTGCGTTCCACCGGCACGGTGCCGGGGGAATCTTCAACGGGGGTGGGCCGCATGGCATTCCGTAAATCGACGATCCAGAAACAGCTGGCCGAGAAGCTGGTCGAATTCGCCCCGCCGGGTGAGCAGATGCAGCTCGCCTTCCAGGCGATCACCGGCCCGAGCCCGTGGGTGGACGACCTGCCCTACGTGCGGTTCGCGATGCTGTTCGTGCGCAAGTACTACTTCGTCGTGCTGACCAATACGTCGGTCGTCATCGTCGAGGCCAACAAGTGGACGGGCCGGCCCGCGAACCTGGTGTGCGCCGAGCATTTCAGCACGGCCATGTTCACGGAGATGAAGATCAACCCGCTGTGGTCGAAGGTGTACTACCGCATGCCGCACACCGGAGCCCCCGAGCGCCTCAACGTGCATCGCCGCTGGCGCGAGGAACTCGACGCACTGGTGTCGCGACTCCCGCAGTTGGCCAACCTGGCCGCCTGAGAGCAGATCGGCTCATCGTGATGGCCGGCCGAAGACTTCGCCGGCCATCACGCCCGGTTGCCGACCACAGCCTCGTCCCGCCCACACCTAGTGCGCGGGGCGGAGTTCCACGCAGCATTCGCCGGCGGTCGGCGCGAGTACCGCTTCGATCGCCTCGGCTTTCAGGCCCGTGAGCACCCCGCGCAGGTAGGCGTGGTTGAGGCCGCAGACCAGGCCGGGGGCTTGGGTGGAGAGGGGGTGGAAGGGGCAGTTGCGCAGGCGTAGGCAGTTCAGCGGGTCGCGGCTGGGTTCGAAGCCCTGGTCGGACAGGATCGCCTGCACCACCGTCAGGGCGCGCTCGACGCCGAGGCGGCCGGGGCGTAGGCGCTCGCGGGCGTTGTGGCCCAAGGCGTTTCCGCGTTCGGCCGCGACTCGTTCGGCGGCGTCGCGGGCCGTTTCGCCGGCACTCTCGGCCAGCACCGCATCCATCAGGATTTCGGCCAGCACTTCGTGGCGGCGTTCGGGGATGTTCACCCGCACCTCGGCGGCGGTGGGCTCGTACACCTTGGGAGCGCGGCCGACCCGGCGCAGGCCGCCGGTCTGTTCGTAACGCGCCTGGAGAAGTCCGGCGGCGACGAGTTTGTCCAGATGGAAGGCCGCCAGCTTCCGCGAGATCCCGACCTGTTCGGCCGCTTCGTCCCGAGTCACGGGCCGCCGGGCGCCGCGAATGAATCTGTACATGCCGCGCCGCAGGTCGTCATCGAGCACCGCGACCGCACCGATCGCCGAATCGCTGGTCATTCGACCACAATAACGCCGAATCCATTGGGTCGAAAGATCGGTGGCATCGATTCACATGCGTTGTATTGACCACCGATACAGTTTCGCCAATACTTATTGGCGAAACTGAACCTCGACCGAGGGAGCGTGGAGCCATGGCCGGTGATGTCGCAGCCGGAGATATGGAGCAGGCCAAACAACCCGTCAGCGCCGCACTGGCCGGGCCGTACGGGCATCCGTTCCACCCGATCCTGGTGACGGTGCCGATCGGGGCGTGGGTCGCGAGCCTCGTCTTCGACATCGGCTCCCACATCGTCGACGACCCGCAGTTTCTCGCCCGCGGGGCCGAATGGCTGGTGGCGATCGGCGTGCTCGGCGCGTTGGCCGCCGCCTCGATCGGCTTTCTGGACCTGTTCGCCATCCCGTCCGGCACGCCCGCGTTCCGCACCGGGCTGATCCACATGAGCCTGAACCTGATCATCACCGTCGCCTATGCACTGAACTTCTGGTGGCGGACCGCGGCCGGCACCGATCGCGCGACACCCGTCGGGCCCCTGGTCTTGTCGATCGCATCCCTGCTCGTGCTGGGCATATCCGGATATCTCGGCGGCAAACTCGCCTACCGCTACGGCGTCCGGGTCGCCGGCGAAAGCACCCAGGCCACCGGCTACCGCCGCTGACCTTCCCTTCTCACACTCGGGAGTCATCATGGGCATCGCAGCTCTGATCCTCTGGCTGCTCACCGCGGGCGGAGGGTTCTTCCTGCTGGCCACCTGGATCGCCAAAGGCGGTGTGCGACAACCGGGTTCCAGTCATCTGCCGCCGCCGGTGGTCTTCGGGCACTTCCTGCTCGCCGTGGCCGGTCTGGTGGTGTGGATCGTCTATCTCGTGATCGACAACGACGCCTTGGCCTGGGTCGGATTCGGACTGCTGGTTCCGGTCGCGCTGCTCGGATTCGTGATGCTGTTGCGCTGGCTGCCCGTCTACCGCGCCCGCACCACCGGGCAGGTGGCCGCACCCGAGGCCGGGGATCCCGCCGAGCGGCATTTCCCGGTGGCGATCGTCGGCGGGCACGGCGTCCTGGCCGTCGCGACTCTCGTACTCGTGCTGCTCACGGCTCTCGGCGTCGGCGGGAGCTAGCTTCGCGCCCTGAGGCGAGCCCGGCGTCAGCCGGCGGGTCGAGCACCGGCCACGGCGAATGCGACCGCCTCGGCCGCATTCGCCGCCCGGTGACTCCCCTCGACGGTCTCGCCCTCCGCATCGAGGATCTGCCATCCGCCGATCGACACCACCGGCACGCCCCCACGTCGATTCGCCAGCGCCAGCTCCGACAGCGTTCCCCAGGAACCGCCCACCACGACCACCGCATCCGCCGACGAGATCAGAATCGCGTTCCGCGCCTCGCCCATATTCGTGTACAGGACGGCGGAGAGTCCGGCACACACACC
>NZ_LZMK01000413.1:0-843 GCF_001665865.1 Nocardia sp. 852002-20019_SCH5090214
CACACCCTGCCCGGCCACCTGCGCACCCATGACAGCCGCACCGGCGATGCCCGCTCCCGCGCCGCCCGCCGCGCCCGAGCTGCCACCGGCTTGTTCCGAGGCGCCCGCCGATCGGCCCCCGGTTCCCGTCGAGCCGGACCCTCCGGATGAGGCCCCGCCAGGTGAGGCCCCGCGACCGGGCGAAGCTCCGCCGCCACCGGTCCCGCCCGAGAGGGGACGCCCACCGCCTGCTCCGCCCGATGGGCCGCTCGACGGCGGAGTGGGACCGCCGCCTCCGGCTCCGCTGGTGGTGGCGTTTTCGCCTTCGGCCATCTTGCGGGCCGCGGAACGATCACCTCCGGCTGCACCCATGGCGATGCCGAGGGCGCCGCCGGCGAGCGCCGCGCCTGCCCCTCCCCCGCCGCCGAGAGTCGCCACCGCGGGCGCGACCAGCCGCATCAAGGCCGGCAGCACGATCGTCACCGACAACAACAGGATCATGCCGAGCAACACCAGTTGCGGATCTTGTTGCTGACCAGTGGTTTTCGTGCCTGCGGCGGTGAAGGCGATCGCGTAGACGAGGGCACCGACCGGTTTCCACAGCACGAACGCCAGCGACCACGACAGCATCCGCTTGTAGGCCTGCGATCCTGGTCCGGTTCCGGCGGCGGCCGCTGCCAGCGGGATCGCGGCGACCACCAGGATCAGGACGGCTTGGCGGATGACCAGCATCGCGAGTTGAACGAGCATGCTGATCAGGCCGAGGATGGCCAGCACGAGCAGGACGCCGGAGCCGAGGTTGCTGTGATCGCGCAGGTTGTTGTCGACCAGCCGCTCGACCGCGCCGTGCAGGTCGCCGCCGGT
>NZ_LZMK01000414.1:0-572 GCF_001665865.1 Nocardia sp. 852002-20019_SCH5090214
ACGGTGGCGACCATCGCGTCCACGTCCACGCCCTCGCCGAGGATCTCGGCGGCCTGCGCGCGCCAATCGGCGCGTTGCTCGGCCCTCGACCGGGCACGGTGCTTGCCGCCGCGCGTGGACAGCGTCGCTTCCTCGCCGAGTCGCAGCAGTTCCTTGGCGGTGGGCTCACGGCCGTGACGGGCCTGGAAGTCGGCCGACAGGTCGGCGAGTCTGGCGGTGATGGATTCCGCGCGGGTGGACCAGGCCGCCATCAACGCCTGTGGGATGCCGGCGATCTCACGGATCGGCCGCTTGTGCATGTCGCGGTCCGGTGTCTCGACGAACACCAAACCGAGGGCTTCTTCGAGGTGGTGTTCGAGGCGGGTGTTGTACAACTCGGAGGCGGGCACATTGTGGGCGTAGATCATCCGCCCATCTAGGGACCCCCACTGCCCGTCCTGGATCCGCCTGACTTTGTTGGCGATGACGAGGTGGGTGTGCAGATCGGGGTCGCCGGCGCGGGAATCGCGGTGGGTGAAGGCCGTCCCGACCAGGCCCTCGACGTCGACCTGGCGGACGCTGTGGCCTCACAC
>NZ_LZMK01000415.1:0-873 GCF_001665865.1 Nocardia sp. 852002-20019_SCH5090214
GTCCGGCGTCGACGTCGTCGACAATCGTGACGAGCTGGCTGCGCTCGATGTCGGCCAGGCCGTGCTGGAGTGTGGCGGCGGCGACGATCTCGTCGCTGCGCTCACGCAGCCGTTCGATGGTCGCGGCGGTCTCGTCACCCACACCCCAGGTTTCGGGGGACTCGTTCGAGATGTCGTTTTCGGCGAGGTAGTCCGCGGTCGCGCGCAGGTCCTCGACATCACCGGCGAGCAGTGAGAGTTGTTCGGTGAGTTTGTCGCGGTCGGCGTAGCCGGGCCAGAGCTGCAGGTCCGGGTACTGTCCGTCGCGGATCGCTTTGCCGACCTCACGGACACGGGCCTGGTCCTCAGCGGTCATCACCGCGATCTCGGCGGCCATCTGCTTGGCCGTGACGTGGCCTTCGTCGAATCCGGCCAGCAGCTCCGGGATGCGGCCGCGGGCTTCCTCTCCGGGATCGACGAACACCGGGGAGGTGAGCAGGTCGATGTTGCGGGTGTCTCCGGTGAGGTAGTCGACGACGAAGTCGACGCGGGTGCGGTCGTCTGTGGTGAGGCCGGCCGCATCCAGATCGGTGTCGAGCTGCGCGCGCCGCTGCTCGGCAGACGACAACGCGTAGGTGGGGGCTTCGTCGAGGCTTTCCCCGCGCCACCGCAGCAGTGCCTGCCCGACAACGGGTTTGGCTTCCGGGGCCAGTGGCAGGTCCTCGATGATCCCGATGGCCGCGCTCTGGCGTGCGAACAGCGCCGCCGCCTGCGCGCGGCTCTGGGCTCCGATTGCGTCGAAGTCGGGATCGATGCCGACCTGCATCTGCTCGGTGTCGATGTTCACGCCCCACTGGTGGGCGAAGGCGTCGCACAGTTCGGTCAGTTTCTGGT
>NZ_LZMK01000416.1:0-76379 GCF_001665865.1 Nocardia sp. 852002-20019_SCH5090214
TCTTCCACGCCCCGGGCCACGATCAGCGTCGTTTCCTGGATCTGTTCGCACGCGACCTCGCCCCGCGCCTGCGCGCACTCTGAGCCTTCCCGCGCGTCCGCTCCCTCGGATGTCACGCTCGGCCGCCCGAGCGTGACATCCGTACGTTCCGGGCCGGTACGGTGCGGAGCCGCCCGCTGTGTGTCCGTTCCGCCTGGTCCGTCCGTCCCTCGCAGGCCGGTCGGACTCGGTAGGGTGCTCACGGCGAGGAGGAGTAATGCTGTATTCGGGGGAGTTGTTCGCGGGCTACCGGATCGAACGGGTGCTCGGCGCCGGTGGAATGGGTGAGGTCTACGTCGCCCGGCACCCGCGGTTACCGCGATCGGACGCGGTGAAGGTACTACCGGCCCAGTACGCGGCCGACCCGGAGTACCGGGCGCGGTTCGAGCGGGAGGCCGATCTGGCGGCGAGTCTGTCACATCCGGCGATCGTGAAGGTGTACGACCGCGGCGAGCACGAGGGCCGGCTGTGGATCGCGATGGAATTGGTCGACGGCGTCGATGTCGCCCAGCGACTGGCCGCCACCGGGCCGTTCGGGATCGATGAGGTGATCCGGATCGCGGAAACCGTTGCGGGAGCACTGGATCGCGCGAATGCGCAGGGTTTGGTGCACCGGGACGTGAAACCGGCGAACATCCTGCTGAGCCGGGACGGTGACGTGCTGCTCACCGATTTCGGCATCGCCCGGCAGGCCGCCGCGGGTGCCTCCGATCTGACCGGAACCGGGGTCATGATCGGCACCCTGAACTATGCGTCGCCGGAGCAACTGAGCGCGCAACCGCTGGACGGACGCAGCGATCAGTATTCCTTGGCCTGCACCGTCTTTCACGTGCTCACAGGCGACGCGCCGTTCGCGGACGCCAATCCCGTCGTGGTCGTCACGCGGCATGCCACGGCCACGCCACCGAGCGTGCGGACGGCGCGTCCGCACCTGCATCCGGACGTGGACGCGGTCCTCGCGCGGGCGATGGCGAAGCGACCGGAGGCACGGTTCGCCTCGTCGTCGGAGTTCGCGGCGGCGCTGGGTGCGGCCTTGCGGGCCGACACTGCCGGCCCGCCGCCGGGCGATCCGCAGGCGGCGATCGCGACCGTGCTCGCGGGACAGCCCGAACCGTCGCGGGGCCGGTCGGAAGCACAGACCGAATCACCGACGGTGCTACCGCGAACCGGTGCACCGTCGAGTGGAATCCGGTGGGGCGCAGGTATCGCGGTCCTGATCGTGATCGTGATCGTGACGGTTTTCGTGGTGCGGTCGGCCGGCTCCGATGAGGTCGGTCCGACCGATGCCGCCCGGGCGCTAACCCGGATCTCGGTCACTCCGCAGAGCCCGGATCTGAGTGCCGAACCCACCGGGAAGCGGTGGTCGGCCGACGGCTCGGAGCTCCCGATCGGCGGCACGGACAAGGTGGTGCTCTACAACGGCACCGAGAAACTCGACATCATCGATGTGGAGTCGGGTGCGCTGTTGCACAGCGTCGGTGTGGGTTACATCTCCTACGCCGAGTGCGTGTTCACGGCCTCGGGCCGCTACGCCGGCTGCCGTACGGAGGCCGCGGACAGCGCCGCCGGAACCCGGGACGTGAATTCGGATTCGTACGCGACGCTGCTCATCGATACGCAGGCGGGCGTGATCTCCGGCCGCCTGCCGGCCGCCACCGAAATCGTCTCCGCAGGCGAAACCTTCGCCACGTTCGAACCCGAGCGCGAAGGGGCCGGGACGGGTTCGGTCATCGCCGCGGACGTCAGCGGCAAGGTGCTCTGGCAGGCCGACGACATTCAGCCGGGCCTGGTCCACGGTTCCGGTGTGCTGTCGCTGCAGAAGAATCCCGTGTCCGGTGATCCGTTCTCGAAGGCCGGTTTCGAATTGCGGAATATCGAAACCGGGAAGGTCGTGTATCAGGTGGCTCCGGACCACGTTCAGCCGAATACGGTGTGGGCTCCGGGTTGGCTGGCGTACTCCGGCGGATTCGCGATCGGTGCGGACTTCTTCGCTCTCGACGGAACGAAGCGCGCCGGTGCCGGTCCCGGCTGGCGGGTCGTGGCGAGCCAGCCGTATGCCACCCAGGGTGACGATCCGGCGCCGAACGGCAACGACAAGCGCTACGCCGAACCGGACACGGCCCCGGCGCTGCCGGTGATGACGAACCGCGGCATGCTCGCCGCCTTCGATCCCGCGACCGGGTCCATGCTCTGGTCCAGGCAACTGCCGAAGGAAGCGAGTTACGGCCACGGTGTGTCCGTCGCCGGAATCGGCAGCAAAATTCTGATTCGCTGGGACACCACCACGAAATCCGGCTCCGACTACCTCGAGAACAGATACAAGCTCGCCTACGCCTGGTTCGACGCGTACACGGCCGAGGGCGGTGTACTGCCGGACAACCAGGTCCCCTGGGCCACCGATGGATCAAGGGTGGTCACCGTCGCGCGTGGCGGTCAGGGCGGCATCACCGTCGTCGCGGCCGGAACGAATCGGCAACCGGTGTGGTCACTCGACTTCGGCAGCAGCCCGATCCGGACCTTCGCAGGGCGGGCCTATCTGTCCCACAGCCGGATCGTGTGAACACTCACGCCCGGGTCAGGGCGAACAGGCGCAGATCGCGCGTCGTGCGGCTGCGGTAGGCGGCATAGGCTTCGGTCGTCTCCACGAACCGGTCGAAGATCCGCTGCTTACGCTCCGGATCCTCGATCAGCTGTGCGCGCACCGGAATGCTCTGTCCCGCAAGGGTTACGGTCGCCTCGGGGTCTGCCAGCAGGTTGGCGGTCCACGCCGGATGGCTGGACTGACCGAAGTTGCTGCCGATCACGTACAGCGTGTCGCCGTCGTGGACGTACAACAGCGGGGAGGTGCGGGGCTGCCCGGACTTGCGGCCGGTGGTGGTGAGCAGGACGATCGGCGCGCCGATCGGTCCGAGCACGGTGTAGCGAGCGCCGGTGCGCTGCAACACCTTCCGGTCCAGCGGGGTGAGGGTGCGGACCACCCGCGAACCGAACTTCGTCGCGGCGAACGCGCTCGCGGTGCGTCCGAGCAGACCGGTCCGCGAACCCCACTGCCGATCCGGAAACTGTGCCGTCATGGACAGTGATCCTAAGGCTCCGGCCGCAGTCGCGAGGGCGGGTGAGAGCGTTTACCGCCGGATCGCGGCCGCGAATTCATAGCCCCGGCGCCAGTCGCCGTCGCGCGGCGCGGTGAGCAGGTGTTCCACACCCGCCTCGGCATAGGCGTCGAACAGTGCCCGGGCTTCGCCGAGTTCGGCGGGTAGCGGCGTGACGACTGAGACAGTCGGTGTGTTCCGGCCGAATTCCGCGGCGAATTCGGTCACTTCCTTTGTGGCAGTGGCTACTTCCTGCGGCGCGAGGCCGATCGCGAGCCAGCCGTCGGCGAATTCGGCCGCCCGGCGCCGGGCACGCGGACCGTCGCCGGCCACCAGAATCGGCGGAACTTTCGCACCGGGTGCGAGCGTGACCTCGGTGCCGTCCGGCAGGACGGCGGGCCGGCCCGCGATCAGGTCGGGCAGTACGCGCAGATTCTCGTCGGTGCGCCGGCCCCGGTCGGCGAACGACAGCCCGGCCGCTCGCCAGCCGATATCGCCGTGGGCGGGATTGCCGGTGCCGACACCCAGCAGGAGCCGATCCGAGGACACGTACTGCAGCGCGCCGATCTGCTTGGCCGCCCACGCGGCCGGGCGCAGTGCGAGCAGCAGCACGCCGTAGCCGATCCGAATCCGTTCGGTCACCGCCGCCGCGGTCGCCAGCGTGACCGAACTCTCCAGAATCGGCGCGCTGGCCACGAGCTGGTCGGTCGACCACACCGAATCGAGCCCGGCCTCCTCGGCGAACCGCGCCGCGGCGCCGACATCGCCGAGGATCGGCTGCTGGGGATCGGGAGTGGAGGTGGGGAGGAAGGTTCCGAGTTGCATGAGACGAGACTATGGGCTGATCGTGAGCCGTTGAATGGTCGAGAAGCGCACGAGTATGTCCGTAACACTCATCGAGCCCGCTTGCAGAACCGGTCCACAGTCAGCCGAATGTGATTTCACCGGCACCGCCCGTGCGGACGACCGCGGGCGCGGATCCCCTCACTAAGCTCGGGACCATGGCCGAACCCGCACCCTCCATCGTGTTCATCGCGTCACTGGAAGGTGACACCGGCAAATCCACCGTGGCGCTGGGCATGTTGCAGATGCTCTCGGCGACGACGCCGCGGGTGGGCGTCTTCCGGCCGATCACCCGGTCCAACCGCGGCCGCGACTACATTCTCGAGCTGCTGCTCGAACACTGCACCGCCGATATCGACTACGACCAGGCGGTCGGGGTGACCTACGAGCAGGTGCACGCCGATCCCGACGCCGCGATCAGTGAGATCGTGATGCGCTTCCACGAGGTCGCCAAGGTCTGCGACGCCGTGGTGGTGGTCGGCAGCGACTACACCGATGTCGCCGGGCCCAGCGAACTGCGCTACAACGCCCGGATCGCGGTCAACCTCGGCGCGCCGGTCCTGCTGGTGCTGCGCGGGGCCGGACGCAGCCCCGAGGAGGTCGTGCAGGTCGCCCGGGTCTGCGAGGCCGAACTCGAACACGAGCACGCGCAGCTCATGGCGATCATCGTCAACCGCTGCGATCCCGAGCGGCTCGAGGACGTGCGGAAGGCGATGGGGGTGCTGCCCTGTCCGTCGTGGACGATGCCGGAGGTGCCGCTGCTGACCGCGCCGACCATGAACGAACTCTGCGAGGCCATCGACGGCACCGTCTACTCGGGCGATCCGGAACTGCTGCAGCGCGAGGCGCTGAAGGTGATGGTCGGCGGGATGACCGCCGAGCACATTCTCGAGCGGCTCAGCGACGGCGTCGCGGTGATCGTGCCGGGCGACCGCTCCGACGTCCTGCTGTCGCTGGTGAACGCGCACGAGGCGGAGGGATTTCCGTCGCTGTCGGGCATCATCATGAACGGTGGCATGTTGCCGGATCCGGCGATCGCGCGCCTGATGGAGGGCCTCAAGCCGAAACTGCCCATCCTCACCACGCAGCTGGGCACATTCGACACGGCCAGTGCCGCCGCCCACACCCGCGGGCGGGTCTCGCTCAGCAGTATGCGCAAGGTCGACACCGCGCTGGCGCTGATGGAGCAGCGGGTGGACAGCCGGAAGCTGCTGGATCTCATCGAAGTTCCGGTGCCGTCGGTGGTCACACCGCAGATGTTCGAATATCAGCTGGTGGAACGAGCTCGTGCCGATCCGCGCCGGATCGTGTTGCCGGAGGGCGACGACGACCGCATCCTGCGGGCGGCCGGCCGCGTGCTGCAACGCAAGATCGCGGAGCTGACCATCCTCGGTGACGAGGCCACCGTGCGTGCCCGTGCGGCCGAACTCGGCGTCGATATCGAGGCCGCCCAGGTACTCGATCCGCGGACCAGCGAGTTGCGCGCGGAGTTCGCCGAAGAGTTCGCGCGGCTGCGCGCGCACAAGGGAATGACGGTCGAGCGGGCCCGCGAATACATGGCCGACATCTCGTATTTCGGCACCATGATGGTGCACCGGGGCATCGCCGACGGCATGGTCTCCGGCGCCGCGCACACCACCGCGCATACGATTCGGCCCTCATTCGAGATCATCAAGACCGAACCCGGCGTCTCGACGGTGTCCAGTGTGTTCCTGATGTGCCTGGCCGATCGGGTGCTGGCCTACGGCGACTGCGCGGTGGTGCCGGATCCGACCTCCGAACAGCTCTCCGATATCGCGATTTCCTCCGCCCGCACCGCGCAGCAGTTCGGGATCGAGCCCCGGGTGGCGATGCTGTCGTATTCGACGGGCGAGTCCGGTTCGGGTGCCGATGTCGACAAGGTCAGGGCCGCAACCGAACTCGTGCACCGGCGCGCGCCGCAGCTGCCGGTGGAGGGGCCGATCCAGTACGACGCCGCGATCGAACCGACGGTCGCCAGCGCCAAACTCCCGCATTCCGATGTCGCCGGGCGCGCGACGGTGTTCATCTTCCCGGACCTCAATACCGGTAACAACACCTACAAGGCCGTGCAGCGCAGCGCGGGCGCGGTGGCGATCGGACCGGTGCTCCAGGGATTACGCAAACCGGTCAACGACCTGTCGCGCGGCGCCCTGGTGGCCGACATCGTGAACACTGTGGCTATTACGGCGATTCAGGCGCAGCAGCAGGAGGCACGGTGAGCGACCATCGCGCAGCGGCTCGCTGTGCCGACCGGGTGCGGGTGGCCCGCAGGACACAGGAGGCGCGGGGCTGATGCAGGTATTGGTGATCAATTCGGGGTCGTCGTCGATCAAATATCAACTGCTGGACCCGGTTTCGGCGCATGTGGCGGCGTCCGGGCTGGTGTCGCGCATCGGGGAGCCGGTATCCGAGGACGAGGTCACCGTCGAACATCACAGTGACGGAAAGAATTTCGAGCACACCGGCCAGATCTCCGATCACGCCGCCGGGCTGCGGGTGGTGTTCGACCTGTTCGCCCGCAGCGGTCACGATCTGAGTGGCGAGGGGCTCTCGGCGGTCGGACATCGGGTCGTGCACGGTGGCGAGGTCTTCTACGAACCGACCCTGATCACCGATGCCGTGGTGGAATCCATCGACAAACTCTCCACCCTGGCGCCACTGCACAATCCGGCCAACGTCACCGGTATCCGTTCCGCGCGTGCCGTGCTGCCCGATCTCCCGCAGGTCGCGGTCTTCGACACCGCCTTCTTCCACGGACTGCCCGACGCCGCGAAGACCTATGCCATCGACGCCGGTGTCGCCGCCGCGCACGGTGTCCGGCGCTACGGGTTTCACGGCACCTCGCACGAGTACGTGTCCGGGCGGGTGTCCGAACTGCTCGGCGGCGACCCGTCCGAGCACAACCAGATCGTCCTGCATCTGGGCAACGGCGCCTCGGCCTCGGCGATTCGCGGCGGCCGGGCCGTGGACACCAGCATGGGACTGACGCCGCTGGAGGGACTGGTGATGGGCACCCGGTCCGGCGATATCGATCCGGGTATTCCGCTGCACTTGGCGCGGACCGCGGGGCTGGACATCGACGGCATCGACGAACTGCTCAACCGCCGCTCCGGCATCAAGGGGTTGTCCGGGGTCAACGACTTCCGGCAGTTGTTCGGGCTGATCGAATCCGGCGATGCGGCGGCGCGTTTGGCGTATGACGTCTACGTGCATCGGTTGCGCCATTACATCGGCGCCTATCTGGTGGATCTGGGCCGGGTCGACGCGATCACCTTCACCGCCGGAGTCGGGGAGAACAACGCGCAGGTGCGCGCCGACGCGCTGGCCGGGCTGGAACGCTTCGGCATCGCGGTGGATCCGGTGCGCAACACCGCGAAAGATCGTGCGGCGCGCCGTATTTCGCCGCCGGACGCGGAGGTGGCCGTGCTGGTGGTGCCGACCGACGAGGAACTGGCCATCGCCCGCGCGGCGGCCGCGCTGGTGGGCTGAACGGGGCTCAGAACCAGCTCTTGGCGCGAATCGCGTTCGCCAGATCCACCAGCGCGTACCGGTGCGTCCGGCCGGGGGCGGTGCGGGCCAGTGCGCGCAGGCCCGATTCGATCCCCCGCCGCAGCCCGCGTTCGGTGAACGGTTGTCCGAGCAGGGTGCGGTCGGACGCCTGAGGGCGGTTCCCGGCCTGCAACCACGCCAGAGCGGTGCCGAGCACCAGGACCCGCAGCTGCGCGACCCGGCGTTCCGCGGCGGGCAGCGCCTGCAACCGCGCCGCGGCGACGTGCAGGGTCGACTCCGCCGGCCGATCGGTGCCGACGTGCGCCTGTCGACGATCGCCGCCGCCTTCGGACTCCGTGCCGCCGGGCTCGGTGGGGTGTCCGGTGAGGAGTAACAGGACCGCGGTCAGCCGCGCCTCGGTGTAGTGGCGGGAGGCGGAGGGGACCTCGTCCAGGGCCGCCACCGCCGCGGTGACCCGGCCGTCGGCGGCCAATTGCCGGGCGAGCCCGAAGGCCGCGCTGACCACGCCGCGGTCGGTCCGCCACACCGTCGCGTAGAACTTCTCGGCGCAGTGCCGCCACTGCGCGGGGTCCGGCGAATCCCACTGTTGCAGAACCAGTTCCGCGGTCGCGGCGATGGCCAGTTTGGGTGCGATCTCGCCGGGCAGCGCGCACAGCACCGCGTCGAAACAGTCGTAGGCGCGTTCGTAATCCTGCTCGCGCAACGCGATCAGGCCCTGGAACCAGTCGGTGCGCCAATCCTGTACGCCCAGGCGACCGAGCAGCTCACGGGCCGCGGCTGGCTGGTCGAGATCGAGGTGGATGCGCACCTCGGCCAGGGTGGCCTCGGTGGCGAAACTGTCCGGCGCGCCACCCGGCGCGGTCTCGGCTCGGCGCCGCGCGGCCCGCACCGCGTCGAGGGCATGCTCCGGTTCGGAATGCACGGTCCCGGCCAGCAGCGCGGCCGAGGGATCGGCCGGATCGATCAGCGGCACCGGCAGGGCGGCGGCGATATCGCGGGCCGCGAGACTCTTGTCGCGGACCACGCCGTCGGCGTAGACGTCGGTCTGCCCGATCAGCTCGTCGGTGCCGAAACTGGTACGCGGCGGGCTGAACAGCGTCGAGAGCTGCGGATGTTCGGTTCCGGTGTCGGTGGCCAGGATTTCGCGCAGCACACCCGCGAGCTGTGTGGTCATCACCCGGGCCGAGGGGAAACGGCGGTCCGGATCGGGATCGGTCGCGGTCAGCAACAGCCGATGCAGGAATTCGTACCGAGCCAGCACCGGTTCGATGTCCGGATGCGGGATGCCGTCGGTGTAGCGGCCGGCGACCATCGGGATGTTCACGGTCAGCACCGCCAGGGTCCGGCCGACCGTGTAGATGTCGGTGGCCGCCGTGGGGCCGGTGGTGGCGATCTCGGGCGCCTGGAAACCCTTGGTGCCGTAGAGATTTCCGTACGAGTCGAAGGGAGCCGTCGCGCCCAGGTCGATCAGTTTCACCTGGTCCTCGGTGACCATGATGTTGTCGGGCTTGAGGTCGTTGTAGGCCAGCTCGAGCGCGTGCAGATATTCCAACGCGGGCAGGATCTCCAGGATGTAGGCGATCGCCTCGGGCACCGGCATCCGCTCCGGCCGCGGATGTGTGTCGAGCAGATCGCGCAGCGAACGTCCGCCCACGTACTCCATGACGATGTAGCCGATCGGCGAGCCGCCGGGCCCCGGATGTTCGACGAAGTTGTGAATCTTGACGATGCTCGGATGGGCCAGTTCGGCCAGATATTGCCGTTCGGCGACGGCGACCGCCTGGGCCTCGGCATCGCCGCCGTGCAGCAGGCCCTTCAACACCACCCAGCGGTCGCTGACATTGCGATCGATCGCGAGATAGATCCAGCCGAGTCCGCCGTGCGCGATACAGCCCTGGATCTCGTACTGTCCGGCGACGCGATCGCCGGCACGCAGATAGGGGCGGAAATCGTAAGGGGCGCCGCAGTTGTCGCAGATTCCGACGGCAGTGGCGGCGTGGGCAGGCGTCGTGCGCCCGACCGGCCGGCCGCAGCGCCAGCAGTACCGCCGCCCCTCGGCCACCACCGGATCGGCGAGGACGGCCACCATCGGATCCATCTGCGGCACAGTGGGAATCGGCACCAGGCCGGCGCCCAGGCGGCGCACGGTCGGGCGGGAGCGGACCGTGCGCCCGCTGCGCCCGGTGGGGCGACTCGGCTCGCTCGCATACGACGAGGTGTCGGGACCTCCGGTGCCGGTCGCGGCGGCAGCGGTGTCGGGGCCGGTGAAAGGCGTTGCGGCCGTGGACGCGTCGGCGCGCTGCGTGCCGGGGATGTTTTCTGTCCCGGTGGTGCGCTGGACTTCCGGGGTGCGTTCGGGCCCTGGGGTGCGTTGCGTGCCGGGGGTGTTCCGCGGCCCTGGGGGGTGCTGAGTTGCCGGGGTGCGCTGGGGCTCGGGAATGTGCCGGGTCCGGGGGTGGTGCCGTGTCCCCGGAGTTCGCTGGGTCGGCGGCGGTTCCTGGGCACGGCGGGGCTGCGGTGTCGTCGGATTGTCGCCGGTATCCGGGGTGGAGGTGAGCGACGTCGGCGGGGGATCGGATTCGGAGAATGCGTGGTGTTCGGACATCGATCAGTCCCGATAGGTCGGTTCCGGCGGTCCGGCCGCGGGACCCAGCGCGGGCGCCAGCCAATGCTGATAGAGCCGATCCCAGGTTCCGTCGGTGCGCAACCGCTGCAGGGTGGCATTCACGAATCGGACCATATCGTCGTTCCCCTTCGGCACGCCGACGCCGTAGGGTTCGTCGCTGAGGGCGGGACCGACCACCTCGGCGTAGGGATCCTGCGCCGCCAGCCCGGCGAGCAGCGCGTCGTCGGTGCTGACCGCGTCGACCTGGCGCTGCTGCAACACCACCAGGCAGTCCGCCCAGGTCGGGACCGTCATGATCGCGGCCGTCGGCTGGATGTGCCGAATCCGGTCGAGGGAGGTGGTGCCGCCCACCGCGCATACGCGTTTGCCGGCCAGATCCGCCATCGAGCCGATGCCGGAGCCCTTCACGGCCAGCACGCGCTGATGCGACATCAGATACGCGGTGGAGAAGTCCACGCGCTGACGTCGATCGCAGGTGATGGTCATGGTCTTCACCACGACGTCGACGCTGTGATCCTGCAGTGCCCGTTCGCGATCCGCCGAGCCGAGGATCCGGTATTCGATGCGGCGCGGATCGCCGAACAGATCGCGCGCGATCTCGGCGGCGACGTCGACGTCGAATCCGGCCAGGGTGCCGCTGATCGGATCGCGGAAGCTGAACAGATTGCTGCCCGGGTCCAGGCCGACCAGCAGGCGCCCGCGCGCGCGGACGGCGTCGAGGGCCGGTCCGTGGTCGGCGCCGGGACGCAGGCTGGCGGTGGGATTGCCGCATTGTGGTTCGAGATCGGATGCGGGGGCCGACTGCGGTTGTGTCACAACGGCATTGGCGGGCAGTGGCGGTTCGGTGTAATTGCCGCTGCCGCCGGTGCGCGGGGTGGCCGGCGCACCGCCGCAGCCCCCGGCCAGCAGAGCCGATGCCGCCAATGCCGCTGCCGCGACCCGCCTCGCCCTCATCGGTACTCCCTCAAACGCGGCCACAACCCGGCCACCACGAACACCGCCGCCAGCGCGGCCAGCGTGAGTGCGCCCGGCGCCAGGAAATCCAGCGCACGCGCGGCATCGGATATCTCCCCGCGCAACGTATTTCGGGTTTCCCCCATGCCGGCGGCGAGCGCGGTGTCGAGGGTGTCGACGGCGGCGCTGGCCTGCGCCGGGTCCGCGCCGATCGCCACCACGGTGGCCGCCGGGAAATCGCCGCGGCCCAGCGCGTCGTTCATCCGCTGATGTGCCGAGCGCCAACGGCCCAGTGCCGCATGCGCATTGCGCACATCGTCGGCCCCCGGTGCGTCGCCGGGATAGTGGGTGAGCAGATCGTCGAGCCGCGCGGTGGCCGTGTCGTAGGTGTGGTCGTAGTCGCCGCTGGCATCGCGGCGCACCAGTTTCAGCGTCTCCGCCGCGCGCGCCTGCTGGGCGAGGATTCGGCTCTCGGTCAGCTGTGCGCCCGGGACCGCGCCGTCGTCGCGTCCCGAGCTGGTCGCCACCGCCGAGAACGATCCGGCGATCACCGTCCAGGCCAGCAGGATCAGCAGAATGCCCGAGGCCACCAGCAGCCCCGGATTGAGCACCCGATGCCAGCGCCGGGCCAGATAGAACTGCGCCGCCACCAGTGCGGCGAGGGTCAGGATCGGCAGTACGATCGCCGCCCACGGCGGCCGCACGTGCCGGCGCTGGGTCGCCGCGATCGCCGCGGACCGGTGCTCCTGCAACTCCTGTGCGGTCGGAAGCATGGTCGTCTGCATGAGATTCGACGCCTCACTCAGATAGGCGGCGCCGACGGGATGGCCTTCGCGATTGTTGGCGCGTGCGGTCTCGATCAGCCCGGTGTAGACCGGCAGTTCGGTGGCCACACCGGTGCGCAGGCGGGTGTCGGCGTCGGGCGTGGCCGAGCCGGGCGTCCCGGCGTTGTCGGACTGGGCCACCAGTTCGGCCGCGGCCTCACCGACCGCCTGGTCGTAGCGATCGCGCACCGGTTTCGGCTCCAGCCCGCCCGAGATGAAGGCGGTGCCGGCGGCCGCGTCGGCCACCGACAGCGAGGTGTAGAGATGCTGGGCGGAATTGGCGTCGGGTTCGGCCTCGTCGAGCAGATAGTCCAGGGCGTGCTGGCGGTTGCCCACCTCGCCCGAGGTCACGGCGCCCGCGACCAGGCACAGCCCGAGCAGCAGCAGGCCCAGCGCGATCAGCCGGGCGGGGGACGAGCGCGCGAACGCCCGGACATCGGTCGCGTCGAGCCGGCTGCGCACGGCGGCCGCCGCGGCCCGCGGGGACAGCTCGTCGAGCTGCGAATGCCCGATTCGAGCCATGCCCACCTCCGTTCGTTCAGCGGGTTGCATTGTGCGGACTGAGCTTATTGTGGTCGTACCGGTACCGCCCGATATGTGTCGGTCACGACGGCGGTACCCGGAGGCCGGCGATCAGGACGCCGGCGCGGATCGGGACGAGGCGGAGCATGCGCGGTGACGGAGACGGCTTCCTGGAAAGCCCCGATGGGACGCGGCAGTGGGGCCTGTTCGGGGCCGCCGGACTGCTGCTGCGGGCACCCCGGCAGGGCGGCGGCGCACTGGTGCTGCTGCAACATCGGGCGCCGTGGAGCCATCAGGGCGGAACGTGGGCGCTGCCCGGTGGTGCACGCGACAGTCATGAGACCAGCGTGCACGCTGCGGTGCGCGAGGCGCAGGAAGAAGCCGGAATCGATCCGGATGCGGTGCGGGTGCGCGGCAGCCGGGTGACGAGTACCGCGGACTCCGGCTGGACCTACACCACCGTGGTGGCCGATGTGTCGGAAACCTTGGCTACCACGGCAAATCGCGAAAGTGCGGAGCTGGCGTGGGTTCCCGAGGAGGAGGTCGACGCCCGGCCGCTGCATCCCGGATTCGCCGCCGCATGGCCCGGATTGCGGGCGGCCGCTGCCCGGCTCGAACTCGACGGCCTCGCCGAGGCGGCCGCCATCGCGGCGGCGCTGCCGCGCACGGTCGACCTCGCCGATCGCGGATTCCTGTGGCTGGACGCCCACGACTCCGCCGCGCCGACCGCCCGGATCGCGCAGCGCGAGAACGGATCCGGCGGATTCGTGCGGTACGAGGAAACGCTGGTCCTGACCCTGGACCAGGTGCTGGGCTGAACGCCGTGTGTGAATAGCCGTGTCCTCCCCATGTGTACGGCTGTGGATCAGTTCGCCGCGTTCTCCAGCAGCCGCTGTTTGAGTTCGCGGGCGGCGGCCTGAGGATCGCGCGCCGCGGTGATGGCACGCACCACGACCACCCGGTCGGCGCCGGCCGCGAGCACCTCCGGCAGGCGATCGCGATCGATACCGCCGATCGCGAACCACGGCCGGGTCGGATGCGACTCCGCGGTCGACCGCACCAGCTCGATACCCGCCGCGGTGCGGCCCGGTTTGGTCGGTGTGTTCCACACCGGCCCGGTGCAGAAGTAGTCGATGTGCTCGTCGACGACCGCGAGTCCGGCCTGATTGCGATTGTGGGTGGACCGGCCGATCACCACATCGGGCCCGACGATCCGGCGGGCGTACCAGGGCGGCAGGTCGCCCTGGCCCAGATGCAGCACGTCGGCGCCGGCGGCCAGCGCGATATCGGCGCGATCGTTGACGGCGACCAGCGCGCCGTGGCGGCGGGCGGCGGCCTTCAGTTCGGCCAGCGCACCGAGTTCGGCACCGGCCTCGAGCGGCCCGAACTTCGCCTCGCCGGCCGAACCCTTGTCACGCAGCTGGATGATGTCGACGCCGCCGGAGAGCGCCGCCTCGGCGAACGCGGCCAGATCACCGGTATCGCGCCGGGCGTCGGTGCACAGGTAGAGCCGGGCCGAGGCCAGGCGTTCGCGCGGTGCCATCGGGCGTTGCGGTTGGGACGGTTGCACGGCTTCGACCGTAGCCGCGCTACCGTGGAGAGGCGAAACAAGAGGGCATTCCCGCAGCGATGGCGGCCGCGCGGGAACGCCGATTTCCCGGTGTCGGCCGTGCACGGCGCGGTGCGTGCGAGTCCGGGACCCGAGCGAGGTGGAGTGATGCGAAGTCTGGCCGTCGTCGGTGGGGGTGTGATCGGTCTGGCGGTGGCCTGGCGGGCCGCCGAACAGGGCTGGTCGGTGACGATTCTCGATCCCGGCGTGGGGTCCGGCGCGTCCTGGGTCGCGGGCGGCATGCTTGCCCCGCTCTCGGAGGGCTGGCCCGGCGAGGACGATCTGCTCGAATTCGGTGCGGCCTCGCTGCGGCGGTGGCCGGAATTCGGCGCGCGGCTGCGCGAGGCCACCGGGGTCGACGTCTTCGTGGCCGGACAGACCCTCACCCTCGCGCTGGACGCGGCCGATGCCGCCGACCTGCGCACGATCGCCGACTTCTGCGGCACCCACGGATATCCGATGCGCGTGCTCGACCGGGCCGGGGTCCGCGCGACCGAGGCCGGTCTGTCGCGCACCGTCCGGGCCGGCCTGCTCGCGGTGGACGAACCGGCGGTGGACAACCGCCTGCTCCTCGACGCCCTCCGCCGGGGTTGCGCACAGGCCGGTGTGCACATCGAGCCCGTGTCGGTGGCGGCGGTGGACGAACTCGACCACGACCGGATCGTGCTGGCCGCGGGTTCGGCCAGCGCCCGGCTGTGGGATCTGCCGGTGCGGCCGGTCAAGGGCGAGATCCTGCGGCTGCGCCGGCGTCCGGGCACCCCGCCGCCGCCGTCCTCGGTGATCCGCGCGCGGGTGCACGGCCGGCCGGTCTATCTGGTCCCGCGCGCCGACGGCCTGGTGGTCGGCGCCACCCAGTACGAGGCCGGATTCGACACCACCGTGACCGTCGCGGGGGTCCGCGATCTGATCGCCGACGCGGAGTCCGTGTGGCCGGCCCTCGGCGAATACGAACTGGCGGAGGCCGCCGCGGGCGGACGTCCCGGTACGCCCGACAACCTGCCGCTGATCGGATGGCTCTCGGATCGGGTGATCGCCGCCACCGGCCACGGCCGCAACGGCATCCTCGGCGTACCGATCACCGTCGACGCGGTGGCGGCGCTGCTGGCCGGAGACGTCCTCGCCGAGGCGAAGGCCGCCGATCCGCACCGCTTCGCTGCCGCCGAAACCGCTACTCCCGCATCATCATCAGGAGGTAACCAGTGACCGCGCAACCGAGTTCCGCGTCCACATCGATCCCCATCGGCGTCACGGTGAACGGCACCGAACACGCCTTCGCGGAGCCGCTCACCGTCCGGGAACTGCTCGAGCGGCTCGAACTGCCGTGCCGCGGCGTCGCCCTGGCGGTCGACGGTGCGCTGTTCCCGAAGTCGCGGTGGGACGAGCCGGTCGGCCGCGGCTGGGAGATCGAGGTCCTGACGGCGGTGCAGGGTGGCTGACATGTCGGGTACCGAACCGCTACCGGCCGAGCCACTGCGGATCGCGGATCGGGAATTCGGCTCCCGGCTGATCATGGGAACCGGCGGTGCGGAGAATCTGGCGGTGCTCGAGGAGGCGCTGGTTGCCTCCGGCACCGAATTGACCACGGTCGCCATGCGCCGCATCGACGCCGCGGGCGGAACGGGCGTGCTCGACCTGCTCAAACGCCTCGACATCGCCCCGCTGCCCAATACCGCCGGCTGCCGTACCGCGGCCGAGGCGGTGCTCACCGCACAGCTGGCGCGCGAGGCGCTGGAGACCCACTGGGTGAAACTCGAGGTCATCGCCGACGAACGCACGCTGCTGCCCGACGCCATCGAATTGGTCTCGGCCGCAGAGCAATTGGTCGACGACGGCTTCGTGGTGCTGCCCTACACCACCGACGATCCGGTGCTCGCGCGACGCCTGGAGGATGCCGGCTGCGCCGCGGTCATGCCGCTCGGTTCGCCGATCGGCACCGGCCTCGGTATCGGCAATCCGCACAATATCGAGATGATCGTCGAGGCCGCCGGGGTTCCGGTCGTGCTGGACGCGGGAATCGGCACGGCGAGTGACGCGGCGCTGGCGATGGAACTCGGCTGTTCGGCGGTGTTGCTCGCGACCGCCGTCACCCGGGCCCGGCATCCGGCTCGGATGGCGAGGGCGATGGCCGCCGCGGTGCAGGCCGGTCATCTGGCGCGCCACGCCGGGCGTATCCCCAAGCGGTTCTGGGCCCAGGCGTCCTCACCCGCGGTGTGACCACGGGGATGTCCCCAGGTCGCGGCTGGGTGAGCCCACCGGGACCCTAGGGGTACCCCTCATCCTCGAGGATGACCGGACTCGCGACCTGTGAGCGATGGTCGCGTGCCGTTTTCTCGGGAAGACTGTGCCCATGATCGAATGCAGAGGTCTTACCAAGCGCTTCGGTGCGACCGTTGCCGTCGAGAACCTGTCGTTCACCGTCACCCCCGGCAAGGTGACCGGGTTCCTCGGCCCGAACGGCGCCGGTAAGTCGACCACCATGCGGATGATCCTCGGCCTGGATCAGCCCACCGCCGGGACGGCGTTCATCCAGGGCAAGCGCTACCGCGAGCTGGATCATCCGTTGCGCACGGTCGGTGCCCTGCTGGATGCCAAGTGGGTCCATCCGAACCGGTCGGCTCGCTCGCATCTGCGCTGGATGGCCGCCACCAACGACATTCCGGCCGGCCGGGTCGAAGAGGTGCTGCGGCTGGTGGGCCTGACCGAGGTCGCCAACAAGAAGGCCGGTGGCTTCTCGCTCGGCATGTCGCAGCGGCTCGGCCTGGCCGGGGCGCTGCTCGGCGATCCGCCGGTACTGCTGTTCGACGAACCGGTCAACGGCTTGGACCCCGAGGGCATTCTGTGGATTCGGCGGTTCATGCAGCGGCTGGCCGCCGAGGGGCGCACCGTGCTGGTGTCGAGCCATCTGCTGTCGGAAATGGCACAGACCGCCGACCATCTGGTCGTTATCGGGCGCGGCAGGCTGATCGCCGACACCGACACCAAGGATTTCATCGCGAAGTCGTCGGAATCGACCGTGCGGGTGCGCAGTCCGCAGCTGGACGAGCTGCGCAGCCTGCTCACCTCGAACGGGATGACCGTGCGCGAGGACGGCAGTGCGGCCGACCGGGAAGGGGTGATCGACACCGCCCCCGCCCTGGTGGTGGTCGGGGAAACCAGCGACGCCATCGGCAAATTGGCGGGCGCGAACAGCATCACCCTGTATGAGCTTGCGCCGCAACAGGCTTCGCTCGAGGAGGCGTTCATGCGAATGACCGGAGGTGCGGTGCAGTACCACGGTGAGGGCATCGAGCAGGCGATGGGAGGTGCGCTCTGATGGGTGTCGTCACCGCGGAGCGGATCAAACTCACCTCGACCCGGTCGCCGTGGTGGTGTTCGGCGATCGTCGTGGCGCTGGGCCTGGGCATGGCCGCTCTGTTCGCGGCCGTATCGCGGGCGAGTATGGGCCACGAGAACGAAACCACGCTGACCACCGCCGGCGCTACGGTCGGTGTCTCCGGATTCGGCGTCATGGTCCTGATGATCATGGCCGCCCTCACCGTGACCAGTGAATACCGTTTCGGCATCATCCGGACCACGTTCCAGGCGACCCCGAACCGATCGCTGGTCCTCACGACCAAGGCCCTGCTGACCGGCGCCTACGCGGCGGTGCTGACCTTCGTGCTGGGCCTGCTGGCCTATCTCATCGCGAAACCGCTGGCCGGCGATGCGGGGCGGCGGATGAGTCTGAGCTCGGACGCCGATTGGCGCGCGCTCTACGGACTGGCGATCTATGCCTTCCTGGCGGTGGTCCTGTCGGTCGGCATCGGCGCGCTGGTGCGGCAGTCGGCCGCGGCGATCTCGCTGATCGTGTTGTGGCCCTTGCTGATCGAGACGCTGCTGGGTAGTTTCGGCAGCTTCGGCCGCACCGTGCAGCCGTTCCTGCCCTTCGCCAACATCAACCGGTTCCTCGGCGAGGACACCTCCTCCGCGGCGCACTGGCACTGGGGGCCGTGGGGCGGACTGGTCTACTTCGTCGTCTTCGTGCTGGTCGTCTTCGGTGCCGCGCTGATCGTGGTCGATCGTCGCGACGCCTGATCCACAACCTCATACCTGCCCGCTCCCGGGCGTTCACCCTCGCGAAGCCCGGGAACGGGAGGGCGGTCCTGTCGGGGGACTGCTATCCCGGTCACAGCCGCCACTGCCCGGCGAATGTGACGATCACCGGCCCGATGTGCAGCCGTTTCGCGCTGTGCATCGGGCCGGTGTGCTGTGTGCAAAGCCTTCGTTAAACAGCGCCGCCGGACCTTCCGTGTGGAAGAGCCGATGGGTAACATCGGCCGGGCAACCAGCACGTTATCCATCGGCGGACCCAGCGCTGTGCCCGCTCCGTCCGATAGAGAGGTGGCAGGTGGCGATCATTGGCTACGCTCGGGATGTGAGCGAAAGACCTTCCGGCGACGGCGAAAACGCGTCCCGCGCAGTCCGTCCCGGAGATGCGCGAAACCGCACGGATGGTTCGCGTCGCAACGGCACCGCCGGTCGGCGGGGCAAAAGGGGGCTGGGTTCCGATGGCGACACTGTGCTGCCGGTCGACGCGCCCGAGGCCGGTGTCGAATTCGACGACGACTCGGATGTCGAGATCGTGATTCCGCTCACACCGGCCGACGAGGCGGAATCTCGGCTGCGGTCGTTCGGCCGGCGTCGAACCGGTCAGCTGTCCTCGTTGATGGCCGCGGCCAATCAGCGGGCCGACGTCATCGGCGTGATTCGCAAGGCGCGTGAGAGCCTGCCCGGCGATCCCGCATTCGGCGACCCGCTGTCGCTGTCCGGCCCCGGCGGCGCGCGGGCGGTGGCTCGCGCGGCCGACAAGATCGTGGGTGACAATCCCAGCGCGGCCAAGGAGCTGGGTCTGGGCGCGCTGCAGGTCTGGCAGGCGATGCTGGAGCGTGTCGGCCGCGGTAAGGGCAATGCGGAGATCACGGTGGTCTTCACCGACCTCGTGGCGTTCTCCCGTTGGTCGCTGTCGGCCGGTGACGAGGCGACGCTGGAGCTGTTGCGGCGGGTGGCGAGGGCCATCGAACCGCCGATCGTCGATCGGGGCGGTCAGGTCGTCAAGCGCATGGGCGACGGGGTGATGGCGGTCTTCGCCTCCCCCGACAGTGCCGTGCGGGCGGTGCTGACCGCGAAGAAGAATCTGGATCGGGTCGAGGTGGCGGGATATCGGCCGCGCATGCGGGCGGGCCTGCACACCGGGACGCCGCGCGAGATCGGCGGCGACTGGCTGGGCGTGGACGTCACCATCGCCGCGCGAGTGATGGAAGCCGGCGGCAACGGAAACACGATGATCTCGGAGACCACGCTCGAAGCGCTGGAGCCGAGCACACTCGAGGAACTCGAGGTCGCGGCCAAGCCCTATCGGCGCAGCATGTTCGCCGCACCGCTCAACGGCGTTCCGGAGGGGATGCGCATCTTCCGGCTCGCCGGAGACTAGACGCCGGGCGGTCTACCACCAGGTGACCACGCCGACGACCGCGAGGACCGCGCAGACGCCCAGCATCACCGACAGCACCCGAGAGTTCTTCCACATGGTGAAGGCGCCGCCGACCAGGAATCCGGCCACGGCCAGCAGGAGTACGACGATCACGGAATTGGACACCCTGCCATCTTGCCCGGCGGCTCGCGGACCTCGGACACCGGCCGGTTCCGCCGGTTCGCGGTAGCCGCCGGGCGAGCCGGCGGTCCGGTTCGCGGTGTACCCGATCGGGCCACGTTCGGACCGGTCGCGTGGCGCCGCACCGTGTCTACCTGCGGTTTCCACAATTAACAAGCACGCAGGCTTGATTTTTTCCATACCCGATGTGACCCTTGAACCCGACGCAGCGAAGGCGCTGCGGCAGGCACGTCGCATGAGGAGGCGCCGCGCAGATGACGAGTCTCGGCGCCGACCCGGAGGTCCTCCGGATCGGCAACTGTTCCGGCTTCTACGGCGACCGGTTGAGCGCGATGCGCGAGATGCTCGAGGGTGGGCAACTCGACGTGCTCACCGGTGACTATCTCGCCGAACTGACCATGCTGATCCTCGGCCGCGACCGGATGAAGGATCCGGCACTCGGCTATGCCAAGACCTTCGTGCGGCAACTCGAGGACTGCATGGGCCTGGCTCTCGAACGCGGCGTGCGCATCGTCGCGAACGCGGGCGGACTCAATCCGGCCGGATCGGCGCAGCGGGTCGCCGAGGTGGCCGGCAAGCTCGGCCTCACCCCGAAGATCGCCTACGTCGAAGGTGACGACCTGTTGCCGCGCGCCCAGGAACTGGGCTTGGGCGCACCGCTCACCGCCAACGCCTACCTCGGCGCGTGGGGTATCGCCGAGGCGCTGAACGCCGGGGCCGATATCGTCGTCACCGGCCGGGTCACCGACGCCTCCGTGGTCGTCGGACCGGCGGCCGCCCACTTCGGCTGGGCCCGAGACGATTTCGACGCCCTCGCCGGTGCGGTGGTCGCCGGACACGTCATCGAATGCGGCACCCAGGCCACCGGCGGCAACTTCGCGTTCTTCACCGAGATCGAGAATCTCGACCGGCCCGGCTTCCCGATCGCCGAGGTACGCCGCGACGGCAGTAGCGTCATCACCAAACACGCGAACACCGGTGGCGCGGTCACCGTCGACACCGTCGAAGCGCAGCTGATGTACGAGATCCAGAGCGCGCGCTACGCCGGACCCGACGTCACCGCCCGCCTCGACAGCATCCGGCTCGCCGCCGACGGTGACGACCGCGTGCTGATCGGCGGCGTGAGCGGTGAGGCGCCGCCACCCCGGCTGAAGGTCTCGCTGAACACCCTGGGCGGCTTCCGCAACGAGATGACCTTCGTGCTGACCGGACTCGACATCGAGGCCAAAGCCGCACTGGCGCAACGGCAGTTGGAAAGCTGGCTGCCGGTGCGTCCGGCCGAACTCGACTGGTCGCTGGCGCGGCTGGACCGTCCCGACGCCGAGACCGAGGAACAGGCCAGCGCGCTGCTGCGCTGCGTGGTCCGCGATCCCGACCCGCACAAGGTGGGACGCGCGTTCTCCAGCGTCGCAGTCGAATTGGCACTGGCCAGCTATCCCGGCTTCACGATGACCACACCGCCCGGAGACGGTGCGCCCTACGGCGTCTACACCGCGGGCTATGTCGACGCGGGCGAGGTCGCGCACACCGCGGTCCTTCCCGACGGCTCGCGCGTGGCGATCGCCCCGCCCGCGCAGACCCGGGAACTGGACGAGGTGGCCGAACCCGAGCTGCCGCAGCCCCTGCCGCCCGGTGAAACCCGCCGGGTCCCACTGGGTTCCATCGCTCTCGCCCGCAGCGGTGACAAGGGCGGAAACGCCAATATCGGGGTCTGGGTACGCACCGACGACCAGTGGCGCTGGCTGGTGCACACCCTCACCGTCGACACACTGCGGTCGCTGCTGCCGGAGACCGCGAAGCTCACCGTCACCCGGCACGTCCTGCCGAATCTGCGAGCGGTGAACTTCATCGTCGAGGACCTGCTCGGCCTCGGCGTCGCCTACCAGGCCCGATTCGATCCACAAGCCAAGGGCCTCGGCGAATGGCTGCGGTCCCGCCACCTCGACATACCTGTGGAGTTACTACCGTGACCAGTGTCTGGGAGACGCCCGAGCGGCGTGAATTACGCGCTACCGTACGAGGTTTCGCCGAGCGCGAGGTGCTGCCCTTCCTGGACGAGTGGGAGCGGGCCGGCGAGATCCCCCGCGAACTGCACAAGAAGGCGGGCGCGCTCGGACTGCTCGGGATCCAGTTTCCGGAGGCGGTCGGCGGCGCGGGCGGCGACGGCATCGACGCCGCGATCGTGGCCGAGGAGATGCACTACGCCGGCTGCTCGGGCGGACTGTTCGCATCCCTGTTCACCTGCGGTATCGCGGTGCCGCACATGGCCGCGTCCGGCAACGCCGAACTGATCGGACGCTGGGTGAAGCCCACCCTGGCGGGGGAGAAGATCGGCTCACTGGCCATCACCGAACCCGGTGGCGGTTCCGACGTCGGCCACCTCACCACCAGCGCGGTGCGCGACGGCGACGAGTACGTGGTCAACGGGTCGAAGACCTTCATCACCTCCGGCGTGCGCGCCGACTACGTCGTGACGGCCGTGCGCACGGGCGGGCCCGGCGCCTCCGGTGTCTCGCTGCTGCTGGTGGAGAAGGACCGGCCCGGCTTCACCGTCAGCCGCAAACTGGAGAAGATGGGCTGGCTGGCCTCCGATACCGCCGAACTGTCCTATGTCGACGTGCGCGTGCCGGTGTCGAATCTGGTGGGCGCGGAGAACTCCGGATTCGCCCAGATCGCACAGGCTTTCGTCAGCGAGCGGGTGGGGCTGGCGGTGCAGGCCTACGGGCATGCGCAGCGCTGCCTGGATCTGACCCTGCAGTGGTGCCGCGACCGCGAGACCTTCGGCCGCCCGCTCATCAGCCGGCAGGCCGTGCAGAACACGCTGTCGGAGATGGCGCGCCGCATCGACGTCGCCCGCGTCTACACCCGGCATGTGGCCGAACGCGCGGCGGACGGGGAAACCGATCTGATCGCCGAGGTGTGCTTCGCCAAGAACACCGCGGTGGAGACCGCGGAATGGGTTGCCCACCAAGCGGTTCAGTTGTTCGGCGGCCTGGGATACATGCGCGAATCCGAGGTGGAGCGCCACTACCGCGATGTGCGCATCCTCGGCATCGGCGGCGGCACCAACGAAATCCTGACCAGCCTCGCGGCCAAGCGATTGGGGTACCAATCTTGAGCACTCTCCGTACAGCCATCGACCCGAATTCGGCGGACTACCGCGCCGCCGCCGACGCCATGACCGAGAAATTGGCCGAGGTCGAAGCCGAATACGCCAAGAACATCGCGGGCGGTGGCCCGGACAAGATGGCGCGCCACCGCAAGCGCGGCAAGCTCACCGCGCGCGAGCGCATCGAACTGCTCATCGACGAGGATTCGCCGTTCCTGGAACTGGCGCCGCTGGCCGCCTGGGGCAGCGAATTCCACGTGGGCGCCTCGGTGATCGCCGGAATCGGCATCGTGGAGGGCGTCGAATGCATGATCGTGGCCCCGGATCCGACCGTGCGCGGCGGCACGTCGAATCCGTGGACGCTGCGGAAGAACCTGCGCATGAACGACATCGCGCTGGAGAACCGGCTTCCGGTGATCGGCCTGGTGGAATCCGGCGGCGCCGATCTGCCGACGCAGAAAGAGGTTTTCGTTCCGGGCGGTCGCATGTTCCGCGACCTCACCCGGCTCTCCGCGGCCGGAATCCCCACCATCGCACTGGTTTTCGGCAACTCCACCGCCGGTGGCGCCTACATTCCCGGCATGTCCGACTACACCGTCATGATCAAGGAACGCTCCAAGGTGTTCCTCGGCGGTCCACCGCTGGTCAAGATGGCGACCGGTGAGGAGTCCGACGACGAATCGCTCGGCGGAGCCGAGATGCACGCCCGCACCTCGGGTCTGGCCGACTATCTCGCCGCCGACGAACAGGACGCCATCCGGATCGGCCGTTCCATCGTGCGACGGCTGAACTGGCGCAAGACCGGACCCGCCCCGCGCCCGCGCGCCGAGGTGATCGAACCGCTCTACGATTCCGAGGAACTGCTCGGCATCGTGCCCACCGACCTGAAGATTCCGTTCGACCCGCGCGAGGTCATCGCCCGGGTGGTGGACGGATCCGATTTCGACGAATTCAAACCGCTCTACGGTTCCAGCCTGGTGACCGGCTGGGCGGAGCTGCACGGCTATCCGGTCGGCATTCTCGCCAACGCCCGCGGCGTGCTGTTCTCCGAGGAGGCGCAGAAGGCCGCGCAGTTCATCCAGCTGGCGAATCAGTCGAACACCCCACTGCTGTTCCTGCACAACACCACCGGCTACATGGTGGGTAAGGAATACGAGCAGAGGGGCATCATCAAACACGGCGCGATGATGATCAACGCCGTCTCCAATTCGAAGGTGCCGCATATCTCGCTGCTGATGGGCGCCTCCTACGGTGCCGGGCACTACGGCATGTGCGGGCGCGCCTACGATCCGCGCTTCGTCTTCGCCTGGCCCAGTGCGAAATCCGCCGTCATGGGCGGTGCGCAGCTGGCGGGCGTGATCTCCATCGTGGGCCGGGCCGCCGCCGAAGCACGCGGCCAGGCATTCGACGAGGAGGCCGACAAGGGCATGCGCGCGATGATCGAGGCCCAGATCGAGGCCGAATCGCTGCCGATGTTCATGTCGGGCCGGCTCTACGACGACGGTGTCATCGACCCCCGCGACACCCGCACGGTATTGGGAATGGCGTTGTCGGCCATCCACAATGCCCCGATCAAGGGCGCCGAGGGCTTCGGCGTCTTCCGGATGTGAGGTCTGAGATGACAGTAGGGCCGATCACGAACGTCCTGGTCGCCAACCGCGGGGAGATCGCCCGTCGGGTGTTCGCGACCTGCCGGCGTATGGGCGTCGCCACGACCGCGGTGTATTCCGACGCGGATGCGAACGCACCGCATGTGGCCGAGGCCGATGCGGCGATCCGGCTGACCGGCAACACCCCCGCCGAGACCTATCTGCGCGGCGATCTGATCATCGAGGCCGCCCGTGCCGCGGGCGCCGACGCGATCCATCCCGGCTACGGCTTCCTCTCCGAGAACGCGGAATTCGCGCGGCAGGTGATCGATGCCGGCCTGGCATGGGTGGGGCCGCCGGTCGCGGCCATCGAGCAGATGGGTTCGAAGGTCGAATCCAAGAAGATGATGGACGCCGCGGGCGTTCCTGTACTGGCCGAACTCGATCCGGCCGAGGTCACCGCGGACATGCTGCCCGTGCTGATCAAGGCGTCGGCCGGAGGTGGCGGGCGCGGTATGCGTGTGGTCCGCTCGCTGACCGACCTGCCGGAACAGCTCGAGGCCGCCCGGCGCGAGGCCGAATCGGCCTTCGGCGATCCGACGGTGTTCTGCGAGCGCTACCTGGAAACCGGCCGCCATATCGAGGTGCAGGTGATGGCCGACACCCACGGCCGGGTCTGGGCGGTGGGCGAGCGCGAATGTTCCATTCAGCGGCGGCATCAGAAGGTCGTCGAGGAAGCGCCGTCGCCGCTGGTGGAGCGGGTCGAGGGGATGCGGGAGCGGTTGTTCGAGGCGGCTCGCCTCGCCGCCGAGGCGATCGGCTACGAGGGTGCGGGCACGGTCGAATTCCTCGCCGACGAGCAGGGCGATTTCTTCTTCCTGGAGATGAACACCCGCCTGCAGGTGGAACATCCGGTCACCGAATGCACCACCGGCCTGGATCTGGTCCGGCTGCAGCTGCAGGTGGCGCAGGGCTACCGGCTGCCGCAGGACCCGCCGCCCCTGCGCGGCCACTCCATCGAGGTGCGGCTGTACGCGGAGGATCCGGCGCACGATTGGCAGCCGCAGAGCGGTGCGGTGCATCGCATCGAATTCGCGCCGGGCACAGCCGAATTCGCCGTCCTGACCGAGCCGGGTCTGCGGCTGGACTCCGGTGTGGTGGACGGTTCGGCGGTCGGGGTGTTCTACGACCCGATGCTGGCCAAGGTCATCTCCTATGCCGACACCCGCGAGGAAGCGGCGCATCTGCTGGCGGCCGCGTTGCAGCGGGCCCGCATTCACGGTCTGGTCACCAACCGCGACCTGCTGGTCCGGGTACTGCGGCATCCGGCCTTCCTCGCCGGTGATACCGATACCGCGTTCTTCGCCACGCACGGACTGGAAAATCTCGCCGCGCCGCTGGTTTCGGCGGACGACGAGGCGCTGTCCATCGTCGCGGCGGCGCTGGCGGACGCGGCCGCCAACCGGGCGCGAGCGCGCGTCGGCGCGGCGCTGCCGAGCGGATGGCGCAATCTGCCCTCGCAGGCGCAGAGCAAGTCCTACGAGAGCCGGGTGTCGGGGACACACGAGGTGCGGTACCGCTTGGCCCGCTCCGGGCTCGAGGTCGAGGGCCATGCGGGACTCGAACTGATCGAGGCCACACCGGATGTCGTGGTCCTGGGTGTGCCCGGCGAGCGTGGCTCGGTGCGGCGGCGGTTCGAGGTCGCTCGCTACGGCGACCTGGTGGCCGTCGATTCGCCGCTCGGCCCGGTCGCGGTGCGCCGGCTCCCGCGCTTCTCGGACCCGGCCGACCAGGTCGCCGAGGGGTCGTTGCTGGCGCCGATGCCGGGTTCGGTGATCCGGCTGGGTGCCGAGGTCGGCGCCGCCGTCGAGAAGGGACAGCCGATTCTCTGGCTCGAGGCCATGAAGATGGAACACACCATCGCCGCCCCGGCGGCCGGTGTGCTCACCGAACTGAATGTAGTTGCCGGACAACAGGTCGACGTCGGCGCCGTGCTGGCGGTCGTCCACGCCGAAACCACCTCCGCACCGGCCGAAGTCACCGCCGGATAGCCGCCCACAACAGGAGAATTTCCATGAGTTTCATCGAAACCGACGAACAGAAGCAGTTGCGGGCGGCCGTCGCCAAGCTCGCCGCGAAGTACAACTACCGCGACTACGTCTCCGCGAAGGCGCGCCGCAACGAACCGCTGGACGAATTGTGGGACGAGGCCGGCAAACTCGGCTTCCTCGGCGTGAACCTGCCGGAGGAGTACGGCGGCGGTGGCGCCGGAATCTACGAGCTGGCGCTGGTGATGGAGGAACTGGCCGCCCAGGGCGCCGGCCTGCTGCTGATGGTGGTCTCGCCCGCGATCTGCGGCACCATCATCACCAAGTACGGCACCGAGGAGCAGAAGCAGTACTGGCTGACCAAGCTGGCCGACGGCTCGTCGAAGATGGTGTTCGGCATCACCGAACCCGATGCCGGCTCCAACTCGCACAACATCACCACCACCGCGCGGCGCGACGGCGGCGACTGGATCCTGAACGGCCGCAAGATCTTCATCTCCGGTGTGGATCAGGCCGAGGCGGTGCTGATCGTCTCGCGCACCGAGGATTCCAAGACCGGCAAGTTGAAGCCGGCCCTGTTCATCGTCCCGACCGATACTCCCGGCTTCCAGAAGAACCGCCAGGAGATGGACATCATCGAGCCGGACAACCAGTTCACATTGTTCCTCGACGATGTGCGGCTGCCCGGCAGCGCGCTGGTGGGCCAGGAGGACGCCGCCATCGCGCAGCTGTTCGCCGGTCTGAATCCCGAGCGCATCATGGGTGCGGCGATGGCGGTCGGCATGGGCCGCTACGCCATCGACCGAGCCGTCGAATACGCCCGGGAGCGGCAGGTCTGGAAGACGCCGATCGCGGCGCACCAGGGCATTTCGCATCCGCTGGCCCAAGTGAAGATCGAACTCGAACTGGCCAAGCTGATGATGCAGAAGGCCGCGGTCCTCTACGATTCCGGCGACGACTTCGGTGCCGCGGAGGCTGCCAACATGGCGAAATACGCTGCGGCGGAGGCGAGTATCAAGGCCCTGGATCAGTCCATCCAGACGCACGGTGGTTCGGGCCTGACCGCGGATATCGGTCTCGCGGGCATGCTCGGCGCGGCCCGGATCGCGCGGGTGGCACCGGTGAGCCGGGAAATGATCCTGAACTTCGTCTCCCAGCATTCGCTGGGTCTGCCGAAGTCGTACTGAGCGGTGACCCGGCCGGGCCGCCCCTGCGCGGCCCGGCCGAGCACACCCACCCGAACCGGACGAGGAGGAATGCACGTGAGCGAAACCCCCGGCACCGAAACCGGCACCGAGATCACCGAAACCGGCGGCACCGAAACGCCTTTCGTGCGATACGAGGTGCGCGACGGCTTCGCGGTGGTCACGCTGGATTCACCGCACAATCGGAATGCGTTGTCCTCGAAGCTGGTTCGGGAGCTGCTCGACGGACTGCGCAAGGCCGGCGCCGACGAGCGGGCCCGCGGGGTGATCCTCACCCACACCGGTAATACGTTCTGCGCCGGCGCGGATCTCAAGGAGGCGCTCGACGCCGATCCGGCCGCGGCCGCCGATATCCGCACCGGATGGATGATCGACGTGCTGCGCGGCATCGTCGAACTGCACAAACCGGTGGTCGCGCAGGTCGACGGCAATGTGCGTGCGGGTGGGATGGGCATCGTCGGCGCCTGCGATATCGCCGTCGCCGGACCGTCGAGCAGTTTCGCGCTCACCGAGGCGCGGCTGGGCCTGGCGCCGTTCATGATCTCGCTCACACTGCTGCCGCGGCTGACCTCCCGGGCCGCCGCCCGCTACTACCAGACGGGAGAGACCTTCGACGCGGCCGAGGCCGAGCGGATCGGATTGATCACCGTCGCGGCCGCCGATGCCGCTGCCGAGGTGGCCCGCCTGTGCGGCGAACTGCGCAAGGGGTCCCCGCAGGGGTTGGCCGAAAGTAAGCGGCTGGTGAATGCGTCCATCGTCGCGGAATTCGATCGCACCGCCGATGAGCTGGCCAAACGTTCCGGCAGTTTCTTCGGCACACCCGAGGTGATCGAGGGGATGACGGCCTTCTTCCAGCGTCGCCCACCCAGCTGGGCAGAATGAACCGATCATGACCGCATCGCACGAACCCAAGCAGGACCGCAGCCGGGCCACCCGTCAGCGATTGCTCGAGGCGACCATCGACTGTCTGGCCGAAATGGGCTGGGCGGCGGCCACTGTCGCGGTGGTCGCCGAACGGGCCGGGGTCTCGCGCGGGGCGGCCCAACATCATTTCCCCACCCGGGAGGATTTGATCACCGCTGCCCTCGAGTACATGTTCGACACCCGGATGGCGCAGTCCAAGGCCGAGGCGGCGGCCGTGACCGAGGTGGCGCAGGGCGTCGGCCGCACCGAGGCGGTGGTGGCGCAGCTGGTCGAGTCCTATACGACTCCGCTGTTCAAGGCGGCGCTGCAGGTGTGGACCCACGCCGCGGCGGATCCGGTGTTGCGCGAACGCATCGTGCCGCTGGAGGCCCACTTCGGCCGCATCTCGCATCGCCTGGCCGTCGAGGCCCTCGGCGTCGACGATTCCGACCCGGTCGCCCACCACCTCGTGCAGGCCACCCTCGACATGGCGCGCGGCCTCGGCCTGGCCGACGTTCTGACCGATGACTCGGTCCGGCGCAAACAGATCGTGCATCAATGGGCGGCGACCCTGCACATGGGGTTGCACACCCCGCACTGACCCATGCCCGCCGGTGGGAACAGCGCCGCGCCACGCTACCGTAGCCGGACAAATTCATCGGATATCGAGCGAGGGGAATCGATCATGGATTCGGGTTCTGCGGCAGCTCTGGAAGGTATTCGGCAGGGATATCTCAACGGCGACCCGGTGGCGACCGCGCTGTTCATCCCGTTGTTCTTCATCGCCGGAATCTTCGGGCTCATCCAGGGCAAGCCGTTCTGAGATCGACGGTATGTGAACACCGGATTTGGTGCCGCCGCCCGGGACCGATAAGCTGACCGGGCTCCGGTTCCCGGAGCGAAGTTCTCGGCCCCGTCGTCTAGCGGCCTAGGACGCCGCCCTCTCAAGGCGGTAGCGCGGGTTCAAATCCCGTCGGGGCTACAACAACGCGATGCCCGCCCTCTTTCGAGGGCGGGCATTGTCGTTTCCGGGAGCACATGTCGTTTCCGGGAGCACATTTCGTTCGCGGGTCGGCTCGCTCATCGCGGCACGGTCAGGTCGTAGATCGTCACCCCGTCCACGTTCTGTGCGGTGAAATGGTGCCGCACCCAGGCGGTGATCCGCGCCGCCGTCGAATCCGCCGCACCGTCGCCCGGCCCGCGATCCGCACCGGCGACGAAGTAGTGGATATCCAGCGCCGCCACGTGGTCGCGGAACTGGTCCAGGGTCGGGGCGGGATCGCTGCCGTTGAATCCGCCGATCGCCATGACCGGCAGTTCGGTGGCGAGCTGGTATCCGGCCGCCCGGTTCGAGCTCACCGTGGCCGCGACCCATTCGTAGGCCTCGCCGTCGCGGTCCAGCAGGGCGGTCAACTTCTCGCTCGGTGTGCTGACCTGCATCGCGTTGCCGCCCGGGTTGTCGCGTCCCCAGGGGCCCGCGGCGGGCCCGCCCGCCCGGCCACCGTGCGTACCCGGTCCGAAACCCTCGGCGCCGGAGTTCTGCCCCCACGGCATCCGCGTACCCGCACGAACGTGCATCGGCATCCGGGGCCCGGCACTGGGAATCGGCCCGGTACGCGCGGTCGCGAGGGTGTCGACGGTATAGGCGAGCGGACCTGCGGCGCCGACCAGGCCCGCGGCGATCGCCAGCGCGGCAGCGATCCGCCGCGGCGCAGGCGACAGCAGCGCGACGGTGACCGCGATCCCGCCGACCAGCACCAGCCATCGCAGCCACGGTACGAATTCGATGTTGCGCGACAACAACATCCACGCGGTGGCGGTCGTCGTCGCCATCGTCGCCGCGGCGACCGCTCGGACCCACGGCCGTTCCCGGCGCCGCCACAGCAGCGTCGTCCCCGCACCGACGAGTGCCGCGATCGCCGGGGCCAGCGCCACCGTGTAGTACTGGTGGAAGATGCCCCGCATGAAGCTGAACACCAGGGCGGTCACGAGCAGCCAGCCGCCCCACATCACGAGCGCGGCGCGCTGATGGTCGGTGCGGGATGCTCTGCCGCGCAGAACGATCGCCGCGACGAGCAGGATCAGCGCGGCCGGAAGCAGCCAGGCGATCTGACCGCCCTGGGCGGGCTGGAACAGCCGGGTCAGCCCGCTCTCGCCCCAGAATCCGCCGCCGTGCGAGCCGAGGCTGCCGACCTCGTCGCCGTCGAGCCGGCCCAGGCCGTTGTATCCGAAGGTCAGCTCCAGCACCGAATTGTGTTGGGAACCACCGAAATACGGCCGGGAATCGGCCGGCCACAGCTCGGCGAGCAGAATCCACCAGCCGGCGGCGGCGACCATGGCCGCCGCCGCGGCGCCCAGATGCGCGATCCGCTTGCCCAGACGTGGCGGGCCGGCGATCAGGTAGGTGATCGCGAGGGCGGGGACCACCAGCAACACCTGCAATTGCTTTGCCAGGAAGCCGAATCCGATGAAGGCGCCGCACAGCACCAGCCACCGCAGCCGCCCGTCCTCGAGCCCGCGTGTCATGGCCCAGCATGCCGCCACCATCAGCAGGACCAGCAGCGCATCCGGATTGTCGAACCGGAACATCAGCGCCGCCACCGGTGTCACGGCGAGCACCGCGCCCGCGAGCAGACCGGCCACCGGCCCGAACGGCCGGCGCACCGTCGCCCACAGCATCGCGACCGCGCCCACGCCCATCAGCACCTGCGGCGCCAGCAGGCTCCAACTGGACAGCCCGAACGCCCGCACCGCCAGATCCATCGGCCACAGGGCGGCCGGGGTCTTGTCCACGGTGATCGCGTTCGCGGCATCCGAGGAACCGAAGAGGAACGCCTTCCACGACACCGAACCCGCTTGTGCCGCAGCCGCATAGAAGGAATTCGCCCACCCGTTGGCACTCAGGTTGCACAGGTAGGCGACGGCTGTCGTGAGCAGGAGCGCGGTCAGCGCCGGCCGCTCCCACCGTGGCCGGTCCGTAGCCGGCGACGGCGGGGCGGCCGACGCGTCCGGGGACATCGGCCGGATGAGGGTGGTGGTCACCGCGGTTCCGTCGAGGCCTGTGCCGTCGCGACGTCCTCGACCGCGATGTCCTCGACCGCGATGTCCTCGACCGCGATGTCCTCGACGGCGCTGCCGGCGACCGCGTTGCGGAAAACCCAGCGCAGTCCCACGAATCGGGTCAGCGTCGCCACCAGGTTCGCGACCACCAGTACCAGCAGTTCCACGTGCACGGACGCGTCCGGCGCCCACCGGTGCAGGGCGAACAGCGAACCACTGGTCAGCACCCAGGCGAAGGTGAAGATCAGCAGGCCCTGGAAGTGATGGGAGACCGCATTGCCCGAGCCGCGCACGCCGAAGGTGAAGGCGCGGTTCGCCGCGGTGTTGGCGACCGCGGTGATCAGCAGGGCGGCGAAGTTCGCGGGCTGGGCGCCCACCACGGCCTGCAACATCACGTACAGGAGCATGTAGGCCAGGGTGGAGAGCACACCGATGATGCCGAAGCGCACCAGCTGCCCGACCATGCCCAGCGGCACCCCGTCCACCAGCGGTTCCCGCCCGATGGCGGCGCGCAGCTCGTTGATCGGCAGCGCGCCGGTGGCCAGGCCGCGGCCCACCCGCCACACGCCGAGCAGATCCTTGCGGGCGGTGTCGACGATGTCCACGCGGCTGTCCGGATCGTCGATCCAGTCCACCGGCACCTCGTGGATGCGCAGCCCGGCGCGTTCGGCGATCACCAGCAGTTCGGTGTCGAAGAACCATTCCCCGTCCTCGACCAGCGGCAGGATCCGGCGCGCCACATCGGTGCGCATCGCCTTGAATCCGCACTGGGCGTCGGAGAACCGGGCCTGCAGCGAGGCTCGCAGAATCAGGTTGTAGCAGCGGGAGATGATCTCACGTTTGGGGCCGCGCACCACCCGCGAGGATTTCGCCAGCCGGGTGCCGATCGCCAGATCGGAATGTCCGGAGACCAGCGGGGCCACCAGCGGCAGCAGGGCGTTGAGGTCGGTGGACAGGTCGACGTCCATATATGCGACGACCTGTGCCTTCGAGGCCTCCCACACCGCACGCAGCGCGCGCCCGCGGCCCTTGCGGTCGAGGTGGACGACCTCGACCTCGGGCAGCTCCTCGGCGAGTGCGCGCGCCACGGCGAGCGTGGAATCGGTGGAGGCATTGTCTGCCACCGTGATTCGGGTCGAGAACGGAAATCCGTCACGCAGGAAAGCGTGCAGCCGGCGGACACAACCGGCGAGATCGCGCTCTTCGTTGTACACCGGGATCACGACCTCGAGCACCGGTGTGCGCGTCGAGTCGGGGGTGGTGGCCGCCTGGAACGCCATCGCTGTCTCGGTCATGATCCCAATCTCGGCGATCAGCCTTGGGCAGCGCTGCGTCCGACCTGTGAGCTTCCTGGGAGCGCGCCGGTTCGTCCGGCCTGGTCGTGAGGCGAATTCAGTTCTCGCGCAGCCGCCACAGCGGCGACACCGGACCGTGGCCGGCGCCGAGGTCGTAGGCGTCCTTCAGGCAGCGCGTGGTCCACTCCTTGGCGAAGGCCACCGCCTCCGGCACCCGGTAGCCGTGTGCCAGGGCGCAGGCGGAGGCGGCGGCCAGGGTGTCGCCGCCGCCGTGATCGTTACCGGTCGTGATGCGGGGCGCGGTGAGCTCGTGGAAGCGCTCGCCGTCGAACAGCAGATCGGTGCTGAATTCGGAGGAGCGCAGGTGGCCGCCCTTGACGACGGCCCAGCGCGGGCCGAGTGCGATCAGCGCCTCGGCGGCCTTGCGGGCGGTGCGGTCGTCGGTGACGGCGATGCCGGTGAGCAGCCGCACCTCGTCCAGATTCGGGGTCACCAGCGTGGCGCGCGGAATGAGAACCAAGCGCAGTGCGTCCAGGGCTTCCGCATGCAGCAGTGGGTCGCCGTGCATCGAGGCCGCCACCGGATCGACCACCAGCGGCACCGTGCCGTCGCGTCCGATACCGACCTCGTCGCAGACCTGCGCCACCGCCTCGATGATGGCGGTCGAGGCCAGCATGCCGGTCTTGGCGGCCGCGACCCCGATATCGCCCGTCACCACCCGCACCTGATCGGCGACGGTCTGCGGCGGGATCTCGTGGAAGCCACTGACCCCCACCGAGTTCTGCACCGTCACCGCGGCCACCGCCACGCAGGCGTGCACCCCCAGCAGCGCCATGGTCCGCGAATCGGCCTGAATTCCGGCCCCGCCCCCGGAGTCGGTTCCGGCGATCGTCAGCACCCGGACCGGCGTAGCACCCGGTTCCGGCAACGGCAGCAGTTTCACGAGACAGACCCTACGACGCGCCGGCACGCGACCGCAGCGTGGTCATCCACGCGGCCGTGCTGATGGCGCATTACGCCGATGCGGGAGTCCGGCGCGTACGGTCGAGCCAACAGGATCATTCGAATCCTGCCAAACAAAGGACCCTCATGTCCGATAAATCTCCGCGCAGCACCATGTCCAAGAAGTCCGGCAAGTCGCTGAAGGAGAAGCGAGCGGAGAAGAAGGCCAAGGGCGTCACCTCATCGGGTGTCGAGACGACGGTCGCGGGGAAGAAGCAGCGGTAGGGCGCCCCGGCTGAGCAGTCGTACCGACTGCTCAGCCGCGGGGATTCACCGGACCCGGGCGAAGAACGTCCGGATGTCGCCGACCAGCACCTCCGGTGCCTCGTGCGCGGCGTAGTGTCCGGCCGCGTCGTTGGGTCCGCCGGTCACCGATCCCACGTCGTAGGAATTCCAGCTCACGATGTTCTTGTGGTCGCGCTCGGCGAAGCGGCGGATCGAGCGGAAATCGCCGGCGAACATGGCCAGCGCGGTCGGGGTGGTGGTCGGCCCGTCCGGATGCGCGGTGGCGTGGGCGTTCTCGTAGTAGAACCGGATCGAGGAGGCCGCGGTGCCGGTGAGCCAGTACAGCGCGATATTGCCGATCACGAATTCCGGATCGAGGCTTTCACCGAAAAGCTGTGCGTTCCAGCCCAAGAGCCCCAGCGGGGAGTCGCTGAGCGCGTAGGCCAGTGTCTGCGGTTGCTGGCTGCACAGGATGTTGAACGCCATCTTGTTGTCATGGAACCACTGCAGGTGCGCCAGCGCCCCCAGGTCCTCTTCGGACAAGCCCTCGAATTCCGCCGGATCGCCGGAGGGGAAGGAGAACAACTGCGTCACGTGCACCCCCACCACGCGATCACCGGCCAGCCGGCCGATCTCCGGGGAGATCATCGACCCGCCGTCGTTGCCGATCGCGCCGAAGCGCTGGTAGCCGAGCCGATCCATCAGCTCCACCCAGGCCCGGGCGGTGCGCTGGGTGTCCCAGCCGGTGCTGCGGGTCGGGCCGGAGAAGCCGAAACCCGGCAGCGACGGCACGACCACGTGGAAGGCCGGATGGTCGGGCGATTCCGGTTCGGTGAGCGCCTCGATCACGTCCAGGTACTCCAGTACCGAACCGGGCCAGCCGTGGGTGAGGATCACCGGCAGGGCATCCGGCCGCGACGAGCGGACATGCAGGAAGTGGATGTCCGCGCCGTCGATCTCCGCGCGGAACTGGGGATAGGCGTTCAGCCGGGCTTCCGTTGCGCGCCAGTCGAATTCGTTCAGCCAGTACTCGGCGAGCGCGCGCACCCGATAGCCCGGCACACCGTAGGCGTCACCGACACCGGGCAGTTCGTTCGGCCACAGCGCCCGGCGCAGCCGATCGGCGAGGTCGTCGAGGCGGTCCTGCGGGATGTCGATGTGGAACGGGCGGATGGTCATGATCGTCTCCCTCTGGAACGGAATGTTTCGTTCTGTTCAGACCGTATCAGAACGGATCATTCCGTTTCAAGTGCTACGCTGCGATCATGCCGAAATCAGCCGACGCCCCAGCTCACCAGGCGCTTCCCGGCCGCAAGGCGCAGGCCGCGCGCAACGACGGGATCATCCTCGACGCCGCCCGCGCGGTCTTCCTCGCCGATGCGACCGCGCCGATCTCGGCCGTCGCCGAACGGGCCGGGGTGGGGATCAGCGCGCTGTATCGCCGCTATCCGAGTAAGGAGGCGCTGCTGCGCACGCTCTGCTACCAGGGGCTGTGCCGTTACAACGCCGAGGGTGCGGCCGCGCTGGAGTTGCCGGCGGATGCGGACGTGCTGGCGGAATTCCTGCGCCGGGTGGTCGACGCCGATGTGCATTCGCTGACCGTGCGACTGGCCGGGACCTTCACGCCGGACGAATCCTTCGCCCCTCAGGTGCGGCGCTCGGCAGCATTGAACGAGGAGATACTGCGCCGGGCAACGGTTTCCGGCGCCGTGCGCGACGGGGTGACGGTCGCCGACCTGAGCCTGGTGCTGGAGGCGTGCGCGGCGATCGTCCTCCCCGATCCCACCCGGACCACGCAACTGCGTCATCGCATGCTCGCCCTGCTGCTCGACGGTCTGCGCACCCCGGGCGAACTCCCCGGCCCCGCACCGCAACCCGAGGATTTCACCGCGCGCTGGCAGCCCCGGAAGTAGCCGTCGAATTCACCGCACTGCGGTATTCGCGCCGACCCAGGTGGTGAGCGCCGCGTCCAACCCCTCGGTGCTGGAATCGACTGCGGCCCAGGCGATATAGCCGTCCGGGCGGATGAGGGTATGCGTGGGTGCCGGAACGGGCCCGAGGCCCGGAACGGTCCATTCGGCGCCCCGATCCTGTGCGCACACGATGTCCACCCGATCCTTCCAGTCGCTGATATCGGGCACCTCGGCTGCGTTGCGCACCAACACGATCGGCCGCCCCGGGCGCAGCAGTTCATGGACGCGGGCGGGGCCGTCGGCAGTCACGATGTCGGAATCCGGAACACGCCGGCCGCACAGCGGATGGTGGTCATCGCAGTCGTAGCGGATGTCGAGCGCGGTGATCATGAGTCCGAGGCGATGACGGACCTCGTCGATCGCGAGGAGGTCGGACATGCTGTCGCGCAACGCGTCCACGTGTGCGCCAGGTCGTGACAGCGCCGTCTGGGCGCGTGTGTTCTGCAGTACCCGTGCGGCGATCGGCCGGCGTTCGGACTCGTAGGTGTCCAGCAGCGCGTCGGAGGCATTGCCGCGCAGGACGGCGGCCAGCTTCCAGCCCAGGTTGGCCGCATCCTGCAGACCCAGATTCTGGCCTTGGCCACCGGCCGGGAAATGGATGTGCGCGGCATCGCCGGCCAGGAACACCCGGCCGACGCGGTAGCGATCGGCCTGCCGGGCGGCATCGCCGTAGTGGGTGACCCACCGCGGGCTGTGCATACCGAAATCGGTGCCGGCGAGTTCGGTGAATGCGCCGAGAAATTCGTCGAAGATCAACTCGCTGCCCCGCTCGCGCACCCGGTCGTGGCACTGGGCGATCAGCCGGTACCACCCTGGCTCGAACTGGATCACGGAATAGTCGCCGGTAGCGCCCCGGGCGCCGAAGAACAACTCGGCAGGGGGAGCGGCGAGTTCGACATCGGCGATCATTCCCGTCACCGTCGCGTCGGTACCGTCGAAGCCGATGCCCGCGAGCTTGCGCACCGCACTGCGCCCGCCGTCGCAGCCGACCAGGTAAGCGGCGCGGATACGGCGGGGGTGGGTCCCGCCGACCTCGACCTCCACCTCGGAATCGTCCTGACGAAATCCCGTGACCGGCGAATCCCACTGAACGGGCGCGCCGGCCGCCGTCGCGTGACGGTCCAACTCGCGCTCGATCACCGACTGCAACACCGCGAGCGTGTACGGGAAGCGGGTGTGGAAGTCGCTGAAGTCGAGCGGAAGTCCGCCGAAATGCCCCCGCGGCAGAGTGCGTCCCTGACGCAGCAGCTCGTCGAGCAGGCCGCGCTGATCGAGGATCTCCATGGTGCGCGCGTGAATACCTCCGGCCCGGGATTCGCCGGTGCGGGCCGGCAGCGCGTCCAGCAGTTCCACTTCGACCCCGGCCAGCCGCAATTCGTACGCCAGCATCAGGCCGGTAGGCCCGCCACCTGCGACGACCACCTCGGTTGTGTGCACGACCCGCTCCTTAACGTTGTTAAAGCCTTAACGTCGTTAAGGAGACCAGAACGTTGTTAAGCTGTCAAGCAATCGACTGGGAGGTGCGATGAAACTCGACGCCAACGTCATCGGCGCGGCCGCGCTGGAGCTGCTGGACGAGACCGGGCTCGACGGGCTGACCATGCGCAAGGTGGCGTCGGCGCTGAACGTGCAGGCGCCGGCGCTGTACTGGCATGTCAAGAACAAGCAGGAACTGCTCGATGTGATGGCGCGCGCGGTCTTCACCGCCGCGGTCGACCGCGTGGAGGGGCCGCGCCGGGGCGAGAGCTGGCAGGACTGGATCGCCGAACTGGCCGGGCGGCTGCGGCGTTCGATGCTGCGCCACCGCGATGGCGGCAGACTGCTCGCCGGTACCTACGTCAGCGACGAATCGATGTGGCGCACAATGGAATTGACGCTACGCACACTGGAGGACGCGGGCTTCTCCGCCGATCAGGCCGGGTGGGTCTTCCCGATCGTCCTGCATTACACGGTCGGCTTCGTGATCGAGGAGCAGGCGCGTACGGGCGCGGACTACGGTGCCGACAATCCCTACGCCCACCTCGACCGGGCGGTGGACCCCGATCGCTATCCGCGTACGGCCCACCTGGTCACCACGCTGTCCTCGATCGATCCGAACGACGAATTCGACCACGGCGTCCGCGTGATCCTCACCGGAATCCGGACGCTCGCGAACATCGAGTGATGAGTCGCGGGCGTGCGGCACATCTGCGGCGCCGACGCACGCCCTGGCGGCGAGCGGGCGTCGGCGCGCGCAGCGTAACGGCCGGACCGTTACGGCACAACAGCTTTCGCTGTCAGGACACGACCGGCAGATAGACCTTTCCACCGGCCTCGGCGAATTCGGCCGACTTCTCGGCCATACCGGCCTCGATCGCCTCCACGTCGGTGAGTCCCTGCTTCTCCGCGTACTCGCGCACATCGGCGGAGATCCGCATCGAGCAGAACTTCGGGCCGCACATCGAGCAGAAGTGAGCGGTCTTGGCGGGTTCGGCGGGCAGCGTTTCGTCGTGGTACTCCCGCGCGGTGTCGGGGTCCAGCGAGAGCGCGAACTGGTCGTGCCAGCGGAATTCGAAGCGCGCCTTGGACAATGCGTCGTCGCGTTCCTGCGCCCGCGGATGCCCCTTGGCGAGATCGGCGGAATGCGCGGCGATCTTGTAGGTGATCACGCCGGTCTTCACATCGTCGCGGTTGGGCAGCCCCAGATGTTCCTTCGGGGTGACGTAGCAGAGCATCGCGGTGCCGGCCTGGGCGATGATCGCCGCGCCGATCGCCGAGGTGATGTGGTCGTAGGCCGGTGCGATGTCGGTGGCGAGCGGGCCCAGGGTGTAGAACGGCGCCTCCTCGCACAGCTCCTCCTCGAGCCGCACGTTCTCCACGATCTTGTGCATCGGGACGTGGCCCGGGCCCTCGATCATCACCTGCACGCCATGGGATTTCGCGATCTTGGTCAGCTCGCCGAGGGTGCGCAGTTCGGCGAACTGCGCCTCGTCGTTGGCATCCGCGATGGAACCGGGCCGCAGTCCGTCGCCGAGCGAGAAGGTGATGTCGTATTTCGCGAGGATCTCGCACAGCTCCGCGAAGTTCGTGTACAGGAACGATTCCTGGTGGTGGGCCAGACACCACGCCGCCATGATCGAACCGCCGCGCGAGACGATGCCGGTGACGCGCTTGGCGGTCAGCGGTACGTACCGCAGCAGCACCCCGGCGTGCACGGTCATGTAGTCCACGCCCTGCTCGGCCTGCTCGATCACGGTGTCGCGATAGATTTCCCAGGTCAGCTCGGTCGGATCGCCGTTCACCTTCTCCAGAGCCTGGTAGATCGGCACGGTGCCGACCGGTACCGGCGAATTCCGCAGGATCCACTCGCGGGTCTCGTGGATGTTCTTACCGGTGGACAGGTCCATGATGGTGTCGGCGCCCCAGCGGGTGGCCCACACCATCTTCTCCACCTCTTCGGCGATCGAGGAGGTGACCGCGGAGTTGCCGATGTTGGCGTTGATCTTCACCGCGAACTTCTTGCCGATGATCATCGGCTCGCATTCGGGATGGTTGTGGTTGGCGGGGATCACGGCCCGGCCGGCGGCCACCTCGTCGCGAACCAATTCCGGCGAAACACCTTCGCGCGCAGCGATATACCGCATCTCGGCGGTGATCGCGCCGGCTCTGGCCCAGGCCAGCTGGGTGCGCGGGCCCGGCACCTCCGGTTCGGTCCAGCCGGCGCGGAGCTTCGGAAGTCCGGCCTCCAGGTCGATCGTCGCCGAATCGTCGGTGTACGGCCCGGAGGTGTCGTAGACGTCGAAGTGTTCGCCGTTGGTCAAATTGATCCGGCGGACCGGGATGCGCAACGTCGTCCCGTCGGCGTCGATCTGCTCGTAGTGCTTTGCGCTGCCCGCAATGGGGCCGGTGGTGACATGGTTCGACGACATGTGAGCTCAATCCTCCCTACGCCGGCATTACCCGGTCAGGTTCGTACGGTCGACGGCCCTCGATCCGCCCGAATGGGCTAGCCGTCCTCTCAGCCCGCTGGTGCGAGCCCCCGTTGGCACGATGTGGTACCCGGCCGAGGGTACCGCGCGACCGTGGGGCGCGTCACTGCCCCCGCGATCGGCCCCTGAATCGGACTCGGTAGTCGAACCGGCCCTGCTACGTCGAATACAGTGCCTCGATTTCCTCGGCGAAGTCGCGCAGGACCACGTTGCGCTTGAGTTTGAGGGACGGGGTGAGATAGCCGTTGGCCTCGGTGAATTCGGTGCGCAGCAGCCTGAACTTCCGGACCGCCTCGGCTCGGGATACGGCCGCGTTGCCGTCGTCGACGGCGGCCTGGATCGCGCTCAGCAGCTCCGGGTCGGAATCGAGGTCTTCGAGGGTGGCCTCGGAGGGTTTGCCGTGCAGCTGCTTCCAGATCGGGAAGTGCTCGCTGTCGACGGTGACCAGACAGGTGACGAAAGGTTTGGCGTCGCCGACGACCACGACTTCGCCGACGATGGCGTGGGCTCGAATGCGGTCTTCGATCACCGCCGGGGCGACGTTCTTGCCGCCGGCCGTCACGATGAGTTCTTTCTTGCGGCCGGTGATGGCCAGGTAGCCCTCGTCGTCGAGTGAGCCGATGTCGCCGGTGGCGAACCAGTCGTCGCGGAAGGTGTTCGCGGTGGCCACGGGGTTGTTCCAGTAGCCGGGGAACATCTGGGGACCTCGCAGCAGGATCTCGCCGTCTTCATCGATGCGAACCGTCGTGCCCGGCACCGGCTGGCCGACGGTTCCGATCTTCGGCCGGTCGTCCGGGTTGAAGGTGGCGATTCCGGAGGTTTCGGTGAGCCCGTAACCCTCCAGCACCGTGAAGCCGACGCCGCGGAAGAAGTGCCCCAGGCGTTCGCCGAGTGGAGCACCGCCGGAGAGGGCGTGCGTGGCCCGGCCACCGAGCGCGGCTCGCAGCTTGCGATACACCAAACGGTCGAACAGCTGATGGCGTAATCGCAGCCCCAGCGGGACGTGGTCGGCATCCAAGGCGCGGCTGTAGGCGATCGCCGTATCCGCGGCGATGTCGAAGATCCGGCCCCGATGCGTCAACTGCGCCTGCGTGCGCGCCGTGTTGAAGACCTTCTCGAACACCCGCGGTACGCCGAGAATCAGCGTCGGCCGGAAGGTGCCCAGCTCGTCGGTGACGTTCTTGACGTCGCCGACATGACCGATCTTGATCGGCACGAGCGCGGCGGCCACCTCGACGATCCGCCCGAACACATGGGCCAGCGGCAGAAACAGCAGGACCGACGACTCGCCCGTGCGGAACAACTGCGGCAGGCGGGCGGTCGCGTTGCTCAGTTCGCCCAGGAAGTTGCCGTGGGTGATCCGGCATCCCTTGGGCCGGCCGGTGGTGCCGGAGGTGTAGACGATGGTCGCGAGAGAGTCCCCGGCGATCGCGGAGCGCCGTTCGTCCAGCGCGGCGTCGGTGACATCGGCGCCGGTTCGCACGAGGGTGGCGACCGCGTCCGCCTCGATCTCCCAGATGTGCGCGAGATCGGGCACCTGTTCCTGCACCTTGCCCACGACGGCCGTATGCGCGGCGGTTTCCGTGATCACCGCGACGGCTCCGGAATCGGAGAGTATCCATTGCACCTGTTCGGCGGAGGACGTCTCGTATACCGGAACGGTGACGGCCGCGGCGCACCAGAGGGCGAAATCGAGCAGTGTCCACTCGTACCGGGTGCGGGACATGATCGCCACCCGATCGCCCGGCTCGATACCACTGGCGATCAGGCCCTTGGCCGCCGCTCGCACCTCGGCGAGGAATTCGACCGCGGTCAGATCCTCCCATCGGGAGTCGCGTTTTCGAGCGATGACCGCGACGTCGGGATACTTTTCGGCGTTGCGGTGAACAAGGTCGCCGAGGGTGGCGCCGGGGGGAACTTCCTGTAGGGCCGGCAGGCTGTATTCGCGCATAGCTGCTCCTCGTAAGCCACGCTGCCGATGGTGTTCACCGCACCGAACGGTTGGGGAAGACGCGCTCCGTGCTGTGACGTCTCTCACATTGTAGTCGCGCTGCACAATTATCGGTTGTGTCTGCCAGGAGGGTGACACCCCGCCGATCAGCGGCGAGAGGGCAGGATCCGGCCGCTGACCTCACCCAACGCCATAGGTGAGCCGCCGGGGCCAGGGGCCGTCGCGGTCAGCAGGACCGTATCCCCGTCGGCGAGGAAGGTCCGCTCGGAGCCGCCGACGTCGACGGGTTCGGCGCCGTTGCCGGAGAGTTCGATGAACGATCCGCTCTGATCCCGGCGGGGACCCGAGATGGTGCCGGAGGCGAACAGGTCGCCGGGCCGGGTGCCGGCGCCGTTGGCCGTCAGATGGGCCAGCATCTGCGCCCCCGACCAGTACATCGCCCGATACGGCGGCGCACTCACCGGGACGCCGTTCCAGTGCACGCGCACGTCGATGTCGAACCCCCAATCCTGTTGTCCCCGTAGGTAGGGAAGGGGTTCCGGGGTTTGTTCCGGCAGCGCGATCCGGGCGGATTCCAGCGCGGCGAGCGGCGTGATCCACGCCGCCAGCGAGGTGGCGAACGATTTGCCGAGGAACGGGCCGAGCGGCTGTCCCTCCCAGGCCTGTATGTCGCGGGCCGACCAGTCGTTGACCAGCGCCACGCCGAAAACATGATCGGGGAACGCGTCCACCGCGATCGATGTCCCGAGCTCGGAACCGGCGCCGACGACGAAGCCGAGTTCCGCCTCGATGTCCAGCCGTGCGGACGGCGCGAATTCCGTTGCGCCCGAGCTGGTCCGGCCCTGTCCGCAGGGCCGGACCACCGGGGTGCCCGAGACCACCACGCTGCCCGCGCGCCCGTGATAACCCACCGGCAGGTGTCGCCAATTCGGCAGCAGCGGTTCGCCGCCGGGACGCAGGAACCGCCCGAGCCGGGTGGCGTGGTCGATACTCGCGTAGAAGTCCACATAGTCGCCGATCGCGATCGGGAGCTTCGATCGCACCGACGCGAGCGGATGGATCACCGCCGCGGGCAGTGGCCCGCGCACCGCCTCCCGCAGCCGTTCGCGCACCGTGTGCCAACGCCGTGGCCCCTGGGCCAGGAAAGCGTTCAGATCGGGTCGCGCGAACGTCGAATCATCCAGCAACACAGAAAGATCCACGACATCCGAGCCGATCCGGGCGCCGACTCGGAAATCGCCGCCGGGCGGCGCGAACACCCCGTAGGGCAGGTTGTCCGGCCCGAACGGGGCATCGTCGGACACCTCCAGCCGGACCGTGGCGTTCACGCCCGCTCCGAACTCGGCCCGCGGCCCGACCAGGTCCACGCGTAATCCGGGTCCTCGCAGGCCAGGGCGCCCTCGCCGAGCCCCAGCGGGCGGAAGGTGTCGACCATCACCGCCAGCTCGTCGAAATAGTCCACGCCGATACTGCGCTCGTAGGCGCCCGGCTGCGGACCGTGCGCATATCCGCCCGGATGCACCGAGACCGATCCCGGTCCGATACCGGAACCGCGCCGCGCCTCGTAGTTTCCGCCGCAGTAGAACAGGATCTCGTCGGAGTCGACGTTGGAGTGGTAGTAGGGCACCGGAATCGACAGCGGGTGGTAGTCGACCTTGCGGGGTACGAAATCGCAGATCACGAAGTTCGTCCCCGCGAAGGCCTGGTGCACCGGTGGCGGCTGATGAATCCGGCCGGTGATCGGCTCGAAATCGGCGATATCGAAGGTGTACGGGTACAGGCAGCCGTCCCACCCCACCACGTCGAACGGATGATGGGCGTACACCATTCGGGTGCCGAGTATTTCGGCGCCGGGCCGATGTTTCACCAGCACCTCGACCTCGGTGCCGGACTCCTGGAGCGGCTCGGCGGGACCGTGCAGATCCCGCTCGCAGTACGGCGAATTCTCCAGGAACTGGCCGCTTGCGGACAGATACCGCTTCGGTGCGGTGATATGTCCGGTCGCCTCGATGATGTAGCCGCGCAGCGGTTCCGGGCCCTGCGGCCGCCAGCGATGCGTGGTCGCCCGCGGCAGCAGCACGTGATCGCCGGCGTGCACCGGCAGCCGCCCGAAAACGGTATCCACCACGCCCGATCCGGATTCGACGTAGACCAGCTCGTCACCGATCGCGTTGCGGTACAAGGGGGATTCGCGCAGCGCCGCCACATAGGAGATGCGCACGTCGTCGTTGCCGAGGATCAGGCGGCGGCCCGTCACGACGTCGGTCTGCGCGAGTACGGACTCGGGGAACAGTTCGTGCAGCCGCAGGTGCCGGTGCCGCAGCGGATGGTTCGGCACGGTCCGGGGATTCGGCGGCCGCCAGACCGAGGAGTCGACGATCGCCGGCGGCAGGCCGCGGTGATACAGCAGCGACGAGTCGCCGGAGAAGCCTTCCTCGCCCATCAGCTCCTCGTAGAGCAGCTGCCCCCGTTCGTCACGATGCTGGGTGTGCCGCTTCGCCGGTAGGAATCCCAGTTGCCGATAGAACGCCATACCGCTCTCCCGCCGGGTCGCTGGTCGAATGGACGCCGATTTCCATTTTAGCTAGACCGATTGCCGGAGAGTGCGAACTTCGGCCGGCAGAAATACCAGTCGAGCGGCGGTTTCGCGACAGCTCTCAGGCCGAGCGCAGCGCCCGGTAGACCGCCGCGCCCACGAAGGCGCCCAGATCCTGCGGGGTCCACTTGTCGCCCTCGGTCACCAGCGTTCGCACCGCGCCCTCACCGGCCGAAACCCACAACTCGACCAGTGCGGGCAGTTTGCGTTCCGCGTCGACGGTTCCCCACGCCTCCAGCGTGGGCCGCAACCGGCGGGCGCAGCGCTCGACCGCGAAGCTGCGCCCACGTCCGAACGAACTCGCCACCGCCGGATCGGGATTGCCGTGCAGCAGTTTCCAGGTGTCGGGGCGTTTGGAGACCGTCTCCAGCAGGGCGCGGAACCCCTCGACGAAGACCTCTTCGTCGGCCTCCACCCGGCGCGGCGGCAGGGCGTCCATGATGCCGGCCAGCAGCAGCCCCTCCTCACGCTGGATGAGGGCGTTGATGAGTTCGACGCGATCGGCGAAGCAGGCGTAGACCACCGGCCGGGTCACGGTCAGGCGTTCGGCCACGGCGGCGATGGTGACGGCCGCGATCCCCTCGTCCGCCGCGATGCGCAGCGCCGCATCCAGAACCTGCGGGCGGCGGCGTTCGGGGCCGAGATGCTGGGCCCGTTGACGCGGTCGTACCGCGGATTCCGAAGCCATGGCGAACAAGATAGCAGTGGTAGAGGGCGGTTATGCCGGTCGCATCGCACCGGCGGAGGGCAGCCGCGCGGGCGGGTCTCCGCCGATCGGGGATGCCGATCGAGATATCGAATGCGAGCACATTCCGAGCAAATTGCCGCGAGGCGGGGCGCGATTGGGAAAAGTGAATCGCGGATGGACTGGTCCGCCCGCATAAGTTACCCCGAATTCTCTAGTCTCGGCCGGTTACGGTTGCGTAAGTGAACGCGGGTACGGCAACCTCCGACGGAGAACAATCGACGATGGCGAGGAGGCCCTGAGCGTGTCGCACTACAAGGCGAACCTTCGGGATATCGAGTTCAACTTGTTCGAGGTGTTGGGAATCGGTGCGCTGCTGGAGGCCGGCGCGTACGGCGATCTGGATACCGAAACCGCACGCGGAATGCTCACCGAGGTGCAGCGGTTGGCGGAGGGGCCGGTAGCCGAGTCGTTCGTCGACGCCGATCGCAATCCGATCTCGTTCGACGCGGCCGAGCACGAGGTCATAGTGCCGGACCCGCTGCGCAAGACGGTCGCGGCGGTCAACGAGGCCGGCTGGTCCGGACTGGGTATGCCCGAGGACATGGGCGGTGTCGACGCCCCGTCGCCGCTGATCTGGGCCATCCAGGAAATGCTTGTGGCGGCGAACAATTCGGCCAGCTTCTTCAATATGGGCCCGCTCATGCACCAGGTGCTGTACCGCGAGGGCACCGAGGAACAGCGGCGGTGGGCCGAGCACGCCTGGGAAAACCGCTGGGGCGGAACGATGGTCCTCACCGAACCCGACGCCGGATCCGATGTCGGCATGGGCCGCACCAAGGCCGTTTCGCAGCCCGACGGGACCTGGCACATCGAAGGGGTGAAGCGCTTCATCTCCGGTGGTGACGTCGGCGACACCGCCGACAACATCTTCCACCTCACCCTGGCGCGGCCCGAGGGCGCCGGCCCGGGTACCAAGGGCCTGTCGCTGTTCGTGGTGCCGAAGTACCTGTTCGATTCGCAGACAATGGAATTGGGCGAGCGCAACGGCGTGCTGGTGACCAACCTCGAACACAAGATGGGCATCAAGTCCTCGCCGACCTGTGAGCTGACCTACGGTGGCGACAAGCCCGCGATCGGTTACCTGGTCGGCGACGTGCACAACGGCATCGCCCAGATGTTCAAGGTCATCGAGAACGCTCGCATGATGGTCGGCGTGCTGTCGGCGGGAACCCTGTCCACCGGATACCTGAACGCGCTGGAGTACGCGAAGTCTCGCGTGCAGGGCGCCGATCTGACCCAGATGGCCGACAAGACCGCTCCGCGCGTCACCATCACCCACCACCCGGACGTCCGGCGCAGCCTGGCGCTGCAGAAGTCCTATGCCGAGGGCCTGCGGGCGCTGTATCTGTATTGCGCGTCGTATCAGAACGACGATGTGGCACAGGCGAATTTCGGCGCCGACCCCGATACCGCGGCGCGGGTCAACGACCTGCTGCTGCCGATCGTCAAGGGCGTCGCCTCGGAACGGGCGTACGAAACCCTCACCGAGTCGCTGCAGACCTTCGGTGGCTCGGGATATCTGCAGGACTACCCGATCGAGCAGTACATCCGCGACGTGAAGATCGACTCGCTGTACGAGGGTACGACCGCGATCCAGGCGCAGGACTTCTTCTTCCGCAAGATCGTTCGCGACAAGGGCGTGGCGCTCGCCCATGTCGCCGGACTGGTGCAGCAGTTCGTCGAGAGCGAGCCCGACACCCTGAAGGCGGAGAAGACGCTGCTGGGCGCCGCGCTCGCGGATGTGCAGGCGATGGCGACCGCGCTCACCGGCTATCTGGTGGCCGCGGCGCAGACGCCGGAGGAGATCTACAAGGTCGGACTCGGTTCCGTGCGCTTCCTGCACGCCGTGGGCGATCTCGTCATCGGCTGGCGGCTGCTGGCCCAGGCGCAGGTCGCGCAGGCCGCGCTGGCGGGACAGCCGGCGGAGAAGGATCGGCTGTTCTACGCCGGAAAGGTCGGCGTCGCATCGTGGTTCGCCAAGAACCAGCTGCCGCTGCTGAGTGGTGTGCGGGCCGTGGTGGAAAACCTCGATACCGACATCATGCAGCTGGAGGAGGGCGCCTTCTAGGCTCGAAGCCCACACCGCGCACACGGCCGGCCGGGATTTCCCGGCCGGCCGTGGCGTATTCGTGTCCGACTCGCCCGCGTGCGGTACCCGAATGCGGGTACAACTGTCGGCATGGTGTTCCCGATGGCCTTCGGCTGGATCCAGGCATTGCTGGCGGTGCTCTTCGTCGTCGCGATCGCGATGCTGGTCACGGCCGTCCTGCGCGCCCGGAAGGCGGGCTGGCGCAGCCATATCGGGCGCGGCGCGAGTGGGCTGGTGGTGCTGCTGGTGGCGGTCGTCCTGCTGTGGGCGGTGACCCTGCTGCAGACCTACCTCGGGCTGACCGGTGAGGTGAAGGCCGCGCACGTCGTCGCGAAAAGCGTTGCGGGCAAAGAGCATACCCTCGATATCGAGCTCACCCTCTACGGCGACGGCCATCACGACGAGACGCATCAGACCTATCGGATCGAGGGTGATCTGTGGGTGCTACAGGCCGATATCGTGGAATTGGAGCCGTGGGTCAACGCGCTCGGATTCCATTCCGGCTACAAGGTGACCCGGCTCTACGGTCAGCGGCTCGACGGTGCCGCGGTGAGTCAGCACCAGACCATGCTCAATGGCGGCGACGGAGACTTCTTCACCGATATGCGCGAGCACAGCTGGTACACCGAACCGTTCATCCGCTCGGCCTACGGCAACGCGGTGATCGCGATGCCCGGCAGTTACGACGTCTACATCTCCCACGACGCCATCAAGACCCGGCAGAGCTGACCTCCGGTCCCGGCCGCTCCGAAAGCGCCGGAGAGTCCGAGAATTCGACCACCACGGGCGCATGATCGCTGGCGCCCTTACCCTTTCGTTCCTCGCGATCGACCCCGGCATCGACGGCGCGGGCGCTCAGCGCGGGTGAGGCGAGGACGAAATCGATGCGCATGCCCTCCTTGCGCGGAAAGCGCAGCTGGGTGTAGTCCCAGTAGGTGTAGACACCCGGACCGGGGGCGAACGGGCGCATCACATCGGTGAATCCCGCCGCCACGACGGCGTCGAACGCGGCTCGCTCCGGCGCCGAGGTGTGCGTCTTGTGCGCGAAGAATTCCGGCGACCACACGTCGTCGTCGGTGGGTGCGATATTCCAGTCGCCGCACAGCGCGATCTGCGCCGACGGGTCGGCCCCCAACCAGGCCGCGCCGGAATCACGCAGGGCCGCAAGCCATTCCAGCTTGTAGGTGTAGTGCGGATCGGTCAGTGTGCGCCCGTTGGGTACGTACAAACTCCACACCCGGACGCCACCGCAGGTGGCGCCGATCGCCCGTGCCTCCACCACCGGCGCGCTGATCAGCGAGGCCCCGGCGTCCTTGTCGAATCCGGGCTGGCCGGGGAAGGTGACCTCGACCTCGTCGATGCCCACCCGGGAGGCGATCGCCACCCCGTTCCACTGACTGAAGCCGGTGTGCACGACCTCGTAGCCGGCCTCTTCGAACCGCTCGGCCGGGAACTGGTCGTCGCGGCATTTGGTTTCCTGGATGGCCAGCACATCGATATCGGCGCGGTCCAGCCACGACACGACCCGATCCACTCGGGATCGAATCGAATTCACATTCCAGGTGGCCAACCGCATGAAACGAGGTTAGTCGGCGGGTTCACTCGCGGCGGTGGCGGCCCGCCTCGGGGTCCGGAGCGGCGTAGCGGTAGGTGTGATGGTCGACGAAGCCCATCTCCCGGTACATCGCGAGGGCGGCGTCGTTGTTCACCTCCACCTGGACGTAGGCGTGGGTGGCGCCGCGTTTGTAGCCCCAGTTGATCAGTTCGGCGCAGACGAGGGTGCCCAGGCCGTGGCGGCGGTGGGGTGCGGCGACCGCGAGACAACTCAGGCCGATCCAGTGTCGGCCGTCGGGGGCGGTGGTCAGGGCGCCGCGGCCGATCGCCAGCGGAGTCGGCAGGCCCAGCGCGGCGAAACCGAGTTCACCGTCGCAAACCGCGGTGAGCACGTCGGTATCGGGCAGCGGCGCGGCCACGTCGACGGTGTCCTCCCCGCGGTGCCGGTGCAGTTCCAGCCAGGCCGGGTGCGGCCGCTCGTCGATGCGGACCATCGACGGACCCTGCGGCAGTACGAAAGTGGCGATATCGATGCCGAGCACCCTCGTCTCGCCCCAGGTGCGCCAGCCCGGCGGCACCGGCGCCAGGCGGTCGGGGAGCCGAAGCTGCAGCGGCAGACCGTGTTCGGTGTACCACTCGCCGATGCGTTGCAGCGTGCGCATGTCGAGGGCGGCGTTGCGACCGGATTCGCCCAGTGGCACAGCGGAATTCGCGCGATGGCTGTATCCGTTGCCGGCACTGCACAACCAGCCGTCGAACCAGGCCCGCTCGAGTCCGGGCCACCCGTCGATCGCCGCCGCTTCCAGCGCGCGGATCTCACCGATCCGGATCGGGCGCGGCCCCAATGCTTTCATCGCCACCACCCGATCGGGTGCGATGGTTACCGTGGTGCCGTCGGCGGTGCGGACCTGCACCGGATCCGGTGCGACGAGTTCGCCGATCACATCCGTGAACTGCTGCGGATAACCCTCGGGCAGGCGGTACCGCACCACCACGCGGCGCCCGAGCGGGATATCGGGACGGTCAGTCGTCATGCCCGAACGGATCCGGCACCTCGCCCGGCACCCAGCTCAGACCCGGTGTGCCCCAGCCGTTGCGCTTGATCGCCTTCTTCGCGGCGCGGGCGTTGCGGCCGATCAGCACATCCACATAGAGGAAGCCGTCGAGGTGGCCGACCTCGTGCTGGAGCATGCGGGCGAAGAAACCCTTGCCCTCGATGGTGACCGGCTCGCCGTGTTCGTCGGTGCCGGTGACCCGCGCCCAGTCGGCGCGGCCGGTGGGGAACTGCTCACCCGGAACGGAGAGGCAGCCCTCCTCGTCGTCGTCGGGATCGGGCATGGTTTCGGGGATCTCGGAGGTTTCCAGCACCGGGTTGATCACCGCGCCGCGCCGCCGCTGCACCGAACCGTCGGGCTGCACGTCGGGGCAGTCGTAGACGAACAGGCGCAGCGATTCACCGACCTGATTGGCGGCCAGCCCGACTCCGTTGGCGGCATCGAGGGTTTCGTACATGTCCGCGATCAGGCCGGCGAGCTCGTCCGGCGACTGCGACACCTGCCGGGTCGGGTTGTGCAGCACCGGATCGCCGACGATGCGGATCGGGAGAATCGCCATGGTGGCACACTTTACGCGGCGCCGCGTGTACGGCCCGACACGCCGTACGACGCCTCGGTGAACGGGTGTGCCGCGTGGTTGAATGACGACGACTGTCGTCCGTTGTTGATTCGGCGAGGGAGCGATATGGACAGCGCAGCGGCCCGGAATCTATCCGCAAGCGAGGACAGCTCCGCGAGCGAAGAGATCGTGGCAGTGGTCGAAGGCGCCTCCGGCGCGGCGGTCGAGGGCGCCCCCGAGGGGGCGGCGGTCGACGGTCTCACCCGTCGCGAACTCGACATCCTCGATTTCGAGCGCAAGTGGTGGAAGTACGCCGGTGCCAAGGAAGAAGCCATCCGGGAGCTGTTCGCCATGTCCGCCACCCGTTACTACCAGGTCCTCAACGCCGTCGTCGACAAGCCCGAGGCGCTGGCCGCCGATCCCATGCTGGTGAAACGGCTGCGCCGGTTGCGGGCCAGCCGGCAGAAATCGCGGGCGGCGCGGCGGCTGGGCTTTCAGGTCTGATCGGCCGATGTCCGATGCGCGCGCACGCTCATCCCTGCGACTAGGGTCGACACCGTGAGCAACCCGAATCCGCCCTCCGGTGGACCGCCGCTGCGAGCACTCGCGATGGTGCTGATCGCGCTGGCCATCGTCTTCGCGGGCCTCGGCGCGATGGCGCTGTCGAACTCGAGTTCCGATTCCGCTGCCGCGGAGACCTCGTCGGACACCGAAACGACGGCCGCGCCGGTCACCACCACCCGCGCCGCCGCCACCACGACGGCGGCCACGACCACCGCGGCGCCGACGAGCACGCTCACCACGACCACCGCGGCGGCGACCAGCACGACGGCCGGTGTGGACAAGACCGTCCCGGTCCGGGTGCTGAACAACAGCACCGTCGCCGGCCTGGCCTCCCGCACTGGGAGCCAGCTCACCGCGGCGGGCTTCGACGTCACCGAGACCGGCAACTATCCCGGCGGTGTGATCGCGAAAACAACTGTCTATTACGGAAATTCCCCGCACGAGCGGGAAACCGCCCAGGCGATCGCGAATGAACTGGGAGTATCGGCCGAGCCGCGTTTCGCCGGAATCGCGGACTCGCCGCCGGGCGTCATCGTCATCGTCACCGGTAACTAGAACCCAACCGAGCCCCACCAGTGCGGTGCATAACGGCTCTGGCAAGATCTTGTCCGGTAAGGAATCTGTTCAACCAGCACTACTCGTAAACTCGGTACTCGTAAAGGAGTTCTCCGATGGCCCCCTCCGCAACCCGTCGCCCCTCCTGGCGGACTGTGACCCCGATGCTGGCGATCGCGGCTTTCGGCCTGGTCGCGTGCAGCAACAGCCAGGAGTCGAGCGACGTCAAGGGGACCACCCCGCCGGTATGGACCGGTAGCGCCGGTCCGGCGGAGAACTCCGGCACCGGCGCCGAGCAGAACCCGCCCTCCGGCGATTCGGTCTCGGTGCAGTTGAAGGACCCCTCCGGCGCGCAGGTCGGCACCGCCACCATCGCCAAGTCCGGCGACAAGCTGCAGATCACCGTCGACGCGCACGGCCTGCAGCCGGGCTTCCACGGCCTGCACATCCACCAGAACGGCAAGTGCGAGCCGAACTCCACCGCCCCGTCCGGCGGCGCGCCGGGCAACTTCCTCTCCGCCGGTGGCCACCTCCAGGTGGGCGAGTCGAACGCCCGTCCCTCCAGCGGCGATCTGACCTCGCTCGAGGTCGGTAAGGACGGCACCGCGAAGCTGGTGACCACCACCGACTCCGTGACGCTGGACCAGGTCAAGGGCAAGGCGCTGATGATCCACGCCGGCGCCGACAACTTCGGCAACATCCCGAACCGCTACCTGCAGGCCAACGGTGGCGCGCCCGGACCCGATGCCGAGACTCTGGCAACCGGCGACGCGGGCGGCCGGGTCGCCTGCGGCGTCATCGGGTAAGAGCGGATTCGTCATGGGTGGGGCTGGCTCTCGAACGGTTCCCTGGAACGGCTCGCCCCGCCCGACGCTGGGCGTCGAATGGGAGATCGCGCTCGTCGACAAGCAGACGCGCAATCTCTCCAATACGGCCGCCGCGGTCTTCGATCAGGTCGGTGATCTGCGGGCGCCCAACGGCCCGCCGCATGTCACCAAGGAACTGCTGAAGAATACGGTCGAACTCGTCAGCGGTGTCCACGACACCGTCGGCGAGGTGGTCGACGAGATGCACGCCACGATGGACACCGTGCGCGCGGCCGCCGACCGCGTCGGTGTGGACCTGTTCTGCGCGGGCACCCATCCGTTCGCCCAGTGGTCGACGCAACAGCTGACTCGCTCCGAGCATTACGACGAGCTGATCAGCCGCACCCAGTGGTGGGGCCGCCAGATGCTGATCTGGGGCGTGCACGTGCACGTGGGAGTCTCGCACCCGGAGAAGGTCTTTCCGATTCTCAACACGCTGCTGCTCTCGTATCCGCATCTGCTGGCGCTGTCGGCGTCCTCACCGATGTGGGCCGGCATCGATACCGGGTACGCGAGCAATCGCGCGCTGATGTTCCAGCAGCTGCCGACCGCCGGCTTGCCGTTCCAGTTCGAGAACTGGTCGCAGTTCGAGTCTTTCGTGCACGACCAGATGAAAACCGGTGTGTTCGAACAACTCGGCGGGATGCACTGGGATATCCGCCCCGCGCCGAAATGGGGGACCATCGAGGTCCGCGTCTGCGACGGCATCCCCAGTCGCTTCGAACTTTCCGCGCTCGTCGCCCTGATCCACTGCCTGATCGTGGATCTGGATCGCAGGGTGGAGGCGGGGGAGACCATGCCCACCCTGCCGCCGTGGCATGTGCAGGAGAACAAGTGGCGCGCAGCGCGGTACGGCCTGGACGCGATCATCATCACCGACTCCGACAGCAACGAGCGGCTGGTCACCGACGATCTGATGGATCTGCTGGATCGGTTGCAGCCCACCGCGAAACTGCTGCAGTGCGAGAACGAGCTCGCGCGGGTGCCCGATATCGTCGAACGCGGGGCGTCGTATCAGCGGCAGCGACGAGTGGCGGCGGCCGCGCAGGGCGATCTGGTCGCGGTGGTGGACGCGCTGGTCAAGGAATTGAACAGCTGAGTCAGCGGTCCTCCGGCGCGGCCGGGGTGATGGCGGTGCCGGCCAGCAGCAGGGCGGCGATCAATTCGGTGAGATGGGTACGGGTGGCGCGGAATTCGCCACGAATCCACGCCGCTACCAGTTCCAGCGTGCCGCTGACGACGGCATAGGCGGTCATATCCAGGTCGAGCGGGGCGGCGGCCGGGTCGGGCGGGCGTAGTTCCCGCACCACCGCGGCCATGGCGGCCGCGATATCGCGCTGAGTGCTGAGCCGGCCGCTCTGCAATGCGGCATCGGAATGGGATGCCAGCACCAGCGCTTGGCGTCGCGGGTCCGCGGCGAGGAATCCGAGCGCGGCGTCGGCGGCGGCACGGACCTGTTCGTGCAGATCCGGTCCCGCGGCCAGCGTGGCCGAGATCACGGCCGCGATGCCGTCGGCGGTGAGCTGCCCGGCCAGGGCCTGGACCAGGACGTCGCGATCGGCGAAATGTTCGTAGAAGTACCGGTCGTTCAGGCGGGCACGGGCGCAGACCGCGCGCTTGGTCACCGCATTCGCGCCGCCCTCTGCGAGCAGGTCCAATGCCGCGTCGAGCAGGGCGGTGCGCCGCCGTTCCCGGCGTTCGGCCGCGCTGATCCCGCCGTAGGCGCGCACGGCGCGACCTCGGGACTCCGCATCCGCATTCATGATCTTGACCACCGCCCTCTTTTGGTGCACTCTGACACCAGAACCATTTGTGGTGCCGCGTGGCACCACACTAATCGGAACAAGGGAGTTCTGTGATGTCCTGCCCCGTGTCTCATGAGGCGCCGACGCGGGAGCCGGCGCGCTCGGCCGGTGATGCCGCGACGACTCGCGCACACGCCGATGCGTCGGCGGCCGCGGTGCGGCGGTTCGAGCGGGTGGCCGGGTCGGTTTTCCTCGGACTCTTCGGTGTCGGCCTGTACGACCAGACCATGCTGCCCGCCGTCTCGGCCGCGCTGGAGGTCACCGGCCGGGTTCGCGACGAGCCGTGGGGGCGGGCGCGGCGTACCGCGGCGGCCGATCAGATCCTGTACCAGGCGGAGGAGGCCGACCGGCTGGCCGAGGCCGACCGGCTCTTGCGACTGCATCGCGATGTGAAGGGAGTCGGCGCCGACGGCGTGCGGTATTCGGCGCTGGCGCCGGAATCGTGGAACTGGATCCTCTACTCCGCCTTCTTCGTTCAGTACCACGCGTATCGGACGGTCACCGGCGATCGGCCGACGGCCGCCGACGACCAGGCGATCTGGGACGCTTTCCGGGCGAGCACCGCGCCGCTGCACCTTCCCGGCCGGTCCGTGCCGATCGCCGACTACCGCGAGATGGTCGAGCACTACAACCGCGTGGTCGCCGAGCAATTGCGGCGCACTCCCACGCTGACCGCGGCCACCGGCGCGATCGACGCGGCGCCGCGGCCGGACTTCCTGCCGCCGCTCGCCGAGCCGCTGTGGCGGATGGTCGCGCCGTTCATCCGGCACGTGATCATCGTGCTGGGTTGCGGGATCATGCATCCCCAGGTGCGCGAGCTCATGCCGTACCCGTGGACTCCGCGGCAGGAGCGCGAATTCCGCGCCCTCGCAACGGTACTGCGCCTGGCCTACCACGCGCTGCCGGCCGCGGTGACCGATACCGCCTTGGCGCGCAACCGGCGCCGCTATCGCAAGCTGGTCTCGAAATACAAAGGGATGGGGCTGAATTCGTTCGCTCCCGACCTGGTATCCGCCCGACGCTGACCAACCAGTGGCCTCGAATCGCTTCCTCGACAGCACCTTTCGGGACAGCAGCTATTCGTGTCCGACCGGCAGGAAGCGGGCGACCTGCTCGTCGGCGAGAAAGTCGAGCAGCAACCGGTTCACCAGCTCGGGCTTTTCCAGCGGTAGCGCGTGCGACGTGCCGGGAACGACGGCCAGCTGCGCATCGGCGACGGTGCGGGCGAGCAGTGCGCTGTGCTCGACTCGCACCCAATCGCCGTCACCCTGCAGGAAGAGTGTCGGTGCGGTGATGCGGGCGATGTCGCCGAGGGGAATCTCCGGCTCCTCGCGCCACATTCGCATGATCTTGTCGTAGACGACGGGGAAGTGGTCCGGGCCGTCCGGCGACAGCGGTGCGTGCAATCCTTCGAACATGGCACGGGTGCCGGCATCCTCGGCAAGATCGTCCAGTGCCGCCCGCGACGACGGCCACTCGCCGTCCAGCGACAAATACTGGCCGATCACCACCAATTTGCCGACCAGCTCCGGCCGCGCGATGGCAACCAGCGCCGCCACCGCGCCCCCGTCGCTCCACCCGATCAGATGGGCACCGCGTAGCGCCATGGCGTCCAGCCAGGCGGCCGTATCCTCGGCCATCGCCGCATAGGTGATCGGCCCGGGCACATCGGCGGTCCTGCCGTGTCCGCGCCGCTCCGGCACGTACACCCGATAGTGCCGAGCCAGCTCGTCCACCTGCTGTCCCCACGATTCGGCCGTCCCGAGCCCACCGTGCAACAACACCACCGGCTCACCGTCCCCGTGCACCTCGTAGTAGGTCCGCAACCCGCCCGCGTCGATGTATTCACCCATGCGTGCAGTCTGGCCCGATTTCGGTCAGCGGTGGAATTCGCGCCAGGCCTTCTGGGTGTCGGTGAGCTTCGGGCGGGGCGTGCGGTTGCGGAAGAAGTTCACCACCATCGTCACCGGAACGATGAAGGCGTGAAAGAAGATCAGGTACGAGCCGCCGTCGAAGAGAAAGGCGAGGTAGAAGGCGTAGCCGAGGAAGATGCCGCCGAAGATGCCGTTGAAGGATCGTGACGCGCTGCTCTGCCCCTGCTTCACCGACGCCATGGCGATCATGACGATCCCACTGATCGCGAGCAGTGCGACATACCAAGTGAACATGGCTCGAACTCTGGCAGCGCGCCCCTGGTGATCGCTTACGGAAAGGTTGTCGCGGCCGGGCCCGTCGCGACAATGGCGAAGATCACATCCGTCGCCGACGTTTCCGCTGTGCGAGGGGCGGCGTTCATCGCCTGTTTACGATGATCGGGTGCTGCTCGATGATCCGCGTTCCGGCTTCGGTGACGCTCGCCGTGGACGGTTCCGGAACCTGTCGCCGCACCACGCGGCCTGGGTGCTGGTCACCGCGGTGCCGGCGCTGCTGGTCGTGTTGCAGATTGTGGCCGTGCGCAACAACTTCGAGGGCCCGCTGCACAGCCTCTGGGAGGATTTCGCCGGGACACCCAAATCGGTCTCCGTGCCGTGGGCGGGGCTGGCGCTGGCGCTGGTCGGGTTGTCGTGGCGGTGGCGGTTCATCACCGTGGGCGTGGCGGTGATCGTCGATGCCGTCTGTGCGTCGATCCGGGTGTCTCTCGGCGGCCCGCTGACCATCGGCAACGGTGCGGTCATCGCCCTCACCGCGGTGGTGCTGATCGCCTGGCTCGGCTGGGAGGGTGTGCCCAAACGCAACGCCCTGCACGCGGCGGCGCTGGGATCGCTGCTGATCATCGCCACCAAGGTCGGTGACGTGTGGCTGCACTTCACGGTGGTGGCCGGGCCGGAGGTCCGCGACCGCTATCTGGTGCTGGCCGATCACGCCTTCGGTGAGCCGGCATGGGTGATGGGCCGGGTGATCGACGCCCTGGGCCCGGTGGTCTACGGCGTATTGCATTGGGTCTACATCGAATTGCCGGTGGCCGCGATGGTGGTGGCGGTCTGGCAGCTGCGCAAGGTGGTGCGCACCGGGGTGTGGCCCCGGCACTATCTGGTGCGCACCTTCCTGGTGCTGGGCCTGGTGGGCCCGGTGATCTACCTGATCTTCCCGGTGGTCGGGCCGATGTTCGCCTACGGACCCGATGGGCACGGTCTGCAGGCCGGCGACTATTGGCCGCACGTGGTGCCACCGACCGACTACCACCCGAAGCCCATGCCGTTCGACCGCTACACGCCGCGCAACTGCATGCCCTCCATGCACACCGCCTGGGCGACTGCGGTTTTCCTGCACACCCGCCGCGACAACGACGGTGCGCCCGCACCCCGCTGGGTGAGCTGGGCCGGGACGTTCTGGTTGCTCGCGACGCTGTCGGCCACTCTGGGTTTCGGCTATCACTACGGCGCCGACCTGCTCGCGGGTGCGGTGCTGGCCCTGACCGTCGAATCGGTGCTGCGCGCCCCCGAGCGCGGCTGGGACCGGGCGCGCGCACTGCTGGTCGCCGCCGGATTCACGCTGCTGATCGGATTGCTGCTCGCCTACCGGTATCTGGCGGTGTGGATGGCCGAATATCCGCTGCCCGCGGGGATCATCGCGCTCGGTCTGTTCGCCGGATTCGCGTCGGCGTTCTATCGCACCTGGTTCGCGCGCACGGCCGCGGAGGTGCCCGAACCGGTCGCGGTGTAGCGGGTGCGGTCAATCGTCGGGGAGGTCCTCGTCACCCATCTCGTTGATCAGCAGCAGGCCGTCGCGGTGGCGCTGTTCCCGATAGGCCGTCCGGCCGACCAGATGCGCGATAGCCGGCGCGGTGACCAGCGTGAACAGGCCGACGAGCACCAACATCCAGACGTTGGGATGGCCGCGCAGCTGGATCGCCGAACCGATCAGAATCAGAACCAGGCCGACGACTTGAGGTTTCGTCGCCGCGTGCATGCGCGAGAGGGTGTCGGGGAAGCGCACGATCGCGACCGCGGCGGTGGCGGCGAGGAACGCCCCGAGCAGGATGGTCGCGTACGACAACCAGATCAGCGCGGTATGGAAGATGCCGCTCATTTGTCGTCCCGCACCCGGAAACGCGTAACCGCTGCCGATCCCAGGAAGCCGACCAGCGACAGCGCGACGATGCCCGGCACCACCGTGGTGTCGTCGCTGTAGGCGGCCCACACCGCCAACCCCGCCGCGGCGATGCCGACCAGCGAATCGATGCCGACGACCCGGTCCAGGGTGCCGGGACCGGCCAGCACCCGGAAGGAAGTGAAAGCCGCGGCGGTCGCCAGGAGTATGCCCGCCACGATCGCGACAAAGGTCATGAACCTGCCTCCTGTAATTTGCGGGACACCCGCACCCGGTCGGCGGCGCGAGCCGCTACGCGATGGTCGCTCACGCCGCCTCCTGTTTGTTGCCTTCGAAGGACCTGATCAGCAGGCCTTCCAACCGGCGGGTGATGTAGTAGAACTTCTCGACCGCGTCGTCGCTGCCGACATCGAGTACGTGCACCCACGCGACCCCGGCCACCCGATCCAGTTCCAGCACCATCGTGCCGGGAATCAGATTGAGCACATCGGCGCACAGCACCATCACCAGATCCGAGTCGATCGCGAGTCGCACCCGCAGCACCCCCGAGACCGGCGCACCGGCGGGCCGCACCGCGAACCACGCGATCTGAAGACTGGATTCAATCGCGTAATAGGCGGTGAGTACGACCAATTCGATCAGTGGCAACACCCGCAGCCCGCCGTTGACCGGAACCCGGGGCAGCGGCAGCAGCACCATGATCAGGATGCCGACCACCAGCCCGGCGAGCAGATTGGCGACACTGGCATTACCCCACAGCGCGGTGTAGAGGACGGCCAGCCAGATCAGCACGCCGATGCGAACCAGTCGTTCTCGCGTCATCGGTTTCCTCCCGACTGCCACGTCTCCGGCGGGCCGAGCACGGTGCCCAGATATCGGTGCGGATCGTTGAGATCTTCGGCCGCGCGTTGGCAGATGCCCAGGATCGGCCCGGCGAATACCGTCAGCGCGAGCGCGACCACGATCAACGCCGCCGTCGGGGCCACCATCAGCCGGGGCATGCGGCCGGGGTCCACGCGGTCGTCGAACAGCACATCGGTGGATTCGTCGATCAGCGCCGAGGGGGCGGCATCGGCCAGTTCACCCTCCGGGGCCTGTACGCGCGGGCGCCAGAACGCTTTACTCCACACCCGCGCCATGACGTACAGCGTGAGCAGGCTGGTCGTCACCGCGCCGGCGATCAGCATCCAGGCCAGCACGCTCCCGTCGGCGGCGCCCGCCTGCAACAGCCGCACCTTGCCGATATATCCGGAGAACGGCGGAATACCACCGAGATTGAGCGCCGGAATGCCGAACAGCAGGGCCAGTGCCGGACTCGCCGCCAGCAATCCGCCCAATCGGCTCAGCGACGCCGACCCGGCCTGCCGCTCGATCAGGCCCACCACCAGGAACAGGGTGGTCTGGACCAGAATGTGGTGCACCACATAGAAAACCGTGCCGGTGGTGCCGCCGACCGAACCCAGCCCCACCCCGAACATCAGATAGCCGATATGGCTGACCAGGGTGAACGACAGCAGACGTTTGATATCGCTCTGCGCGATCGCACCCAGGATGCCGATCACCATGGTGAGCAGACCGCACACCAGCAGCACGTTGTCGAAGGTGCCGGCCGGCAGCAGCAACGCGTGCACCCGGATGATGGCGTACACACCGACTTTCGTCAGCAGACCCGCGAAGACCGCGGTGACGGGTGCGGGGGCGGTCGGATACGAATCCGGCAACCAGTTCGACAGCGGGAACACCGCGGCCTTGATGCCGAACGCCACCAGCAGCACCGCGCAGATCGCACTGCGCACGCCCAGCGGCACCGTGCCCATCCGCACCGACATGTCGGCCAGATTCAGGGTGCCCGTCGCCGCGTACGCCAGTGCGATGCCGGTGAGGAAGATCAGCGACGACACCATCGACACCATCACATACGACACCCCGGCCCGGACCCGGTCGGCGCTCGCGCCCAGCGTGAGCAGGACGAACGACGCGGCCAGCAACACCTCGAATCCGACGAACAGATTGAACAGGTCACCGGCCAGGAAGGCGAGCGAAACACCCGCGCTCAGAATCAGATACGTCGGCTGGAAGATCGAGGTGGGCTGGCGTTCGGTGCCGTCGCTGATACCCTGCCCGACCGCGAAGATCAACACCGCGAGCAGCACGATCGACGACACCAGCAGCATGCCCGCCGAGAGCCGGTCGACCACCAGTGTGATGCCGATCGGCGTCTCCCAGCGGCCGACCTGCACCGCGCCCATACCGTCGCGGTCGGCCAGATACAGCAGCACCCCGGAGATCGCGACCACCACCGTCAGCGCCGCGATCGAAATCGCCTGCTGCACGCGCGCTTTGCGACCGACGATCAGGGTCGCGGCCGCGGTGAGCAGCGGGATCAGCACCGGGAGCGGGCAAAGGGCGGGGAGCAGACCGGGGGACAGGCTCATTGTTCGGGATCCTCGCCCTCGCGCTGCGCGGCGACCTTCACGTCCTCGGGGTCGTCCTCGACCTGTTCCGTGGTGGTCAGCGCGAAGGCCCGATAGGCCAGGGCGAGAACGAATGCCGCCAAACCCATCGTGATGACGATCGAGGTGAGAATCATCGCCTGCGCGAGCGGATCGGCCGGGTCGTGATGGCGCCGGTCCGATTCGCCGAGGATCGGCGGCCGTCCATCCGGACCGCTCATGGTGAGGATCAGCAGGTTCACCGCATTGCCGAACAGGATCAGCCCCAGCAGCATCTTCGACACCGCGCGTTCGAGCACCAGATACACCCCGCAGGCGACCATGATCCCGATCAGGGCCAGCATGGTGATATTCGCGCTCATCGCATCCCTCCCTTCGTCGAAGACGTTGTGCCGTCCAGGAATTCGATATCGAGGCGGGCGCCGAGGCTGCGCAGCACGTCCAGGACCAGACCCACCACGATCAGGTACACGCCCAGGTCGAACAGCATCGCGGTGACGAATTTGACATGTCCGAGCACCGGCAGGGTGACCTCGATGATGGCCGAGGACAGCGGTGGCGCGCCCAGCAGCAGCGATCCGGTCGCGGTGCCCGCCGACAGCACCAGTCCGGCGCCCAGCACATGCCCGGCGTCGACCGGCAGCGCCTCGGCCAGCTCGTAGCGGCCACCGGCGAGATAGCGCATGACCAGGGCCAATCCGGCGGTGAGACCGCCCGCGAAGCCGCCGCCCGGCGCATTGTGGCCGGCGAAGAAGAAATACGCCGACAGCACCATCATGGTCGGGAACAGCATCCGGGTGGTCATCGCCATCACCATCGACCGGTCCCGCGGGGCGACGAGCGGACTGGCGCGCAACCAGTAGGCCCGATCCGGGTCGGGGGTGTAGCCGGGGGCGTCGGAGACGCGCGGCAGGGTGCCGAACCGGCGGCTGCGGAACATCAGCGAGGCGACACCGGTGGCCGCGACCACCAGCACCGAGATCTCGCCGAGGGTGTCCCACGCCCGGATGTCGACGAGCAGCACGTTCACCGCGTTCTTCCCGCCGCCGAAACTGTATGCGGCGGGCGGGATTCGATGCCAGATCGGTTCGGTGCTGCGGGCCGCGGTGGCGAAGGCCGCCACGATCACCACCGCCGCTCCGACCGCCGCGGACAGGATGGCGCGGCGCACCTTGAGGGCGGCGGTGCGGCTGGGTTCGATCTCGGCGGAGAACTTCCGCAGCACCAGCACGAAGATCACCAACGTCAGTGTCTCGACCAGGAACTGGGTGAGGGCGAGATCCGGCGCGCCGTGCAGGGCGAAGATCACACCGCAGCCGTAGCCGGTGACCCCGACGAGCAGCACGCTGGCGAGGCGGTTGCGCATGATGGTGGCGCCCAGCGCCATCGCGGCCATCACCAGCGCGATCACCAGCTGTAGTGAGGAATCCCACGCCCGCACGGAGATGCGCGAACGCGCGCCGATGAACAACAGGACCAACGGCAACGCCACGACCGTGATCAGGATCAGCCCCTGATTCAGCGGCAGCGAACCACGCTGGGTGGCACCGGTCATCCGCAGCGACAGCTGATCCATCGCGCGCAGTACGGCGTCGTAGACCCGGTCGGCGTTGCCGAGGCGCGGATTCACCGATTCGCCGATCCGGTCGCGGATCTCGAACAGCACCAGACCGCAGGCGATGGCGATCAGGGTGAGGGTGAGCGGGGTGCCCCAGCCGTGCCACAACCCCAGATGCGCCTTCAGCGGCCCGAGGGTGCGGGCGTAGGGCGAGAGCAGCCGGTCCATCCAGGGCGAGGCGAGACCCGCGGCCAGCGAGGCCACGGCCAGCACGGCCGGCGGCGCCACGAACAGCGCACTCGGGCGATGCCAGGGCGGCTCCGGCTCCGGCACACCCTCGGAGGCGCGTTTCGTACCGAACGCGCCCCAGACCATGCGCGCGCTGTAGCCGACGGTGAACATCGACCCGAGCACGATGCCGATCGCGACGGCGATCCGAACCGGTGGGTTCAGATTGCCCGCGTCGAGTTCGGCGGCGAAAGCGCTTTCCTTTCCGACGAATCCGAACAGCGGCGGAATCGCGGCCATGCTCAACGCGGCGAGCGCCGCGACCGCGCACAGGACCGGCGCGCGCCGCCCGATGCCGGAGAGCCGGCGCAGATCGCGGGTGCCGGCGCTGTGATCGACGATGCCGACCACCATGAACAGACATCCCTTGAACAGCGCGTGCGCGACCAGCAACGCCGCACCGGCCAGCGCCGCCTCCGGGGTGCCGGTGCCGACCAGGACCAGCAGGAATCCGAGCTGGCTCACGGTGCCGAAGGCGAGCACCAGTTTCAGGTCGTAGACCTGCAGCGATCGCAGACCGGCGAGCAGCATCGACAGGATGCCGAGGGTCAGCACGATCGGATGCCACACCGGTGCCTCGGACAGGCCCGGGGCGAGTCGCGCCACCAGGTAGATACCGGCCTTCACCATCGCGGCGGCGTGCAGATAGGCGCTCACCGGGGTGGGTGCGATCATCGCGCCGGGCAGCCAGAAGTGCAGTGGCACGATCGCCGATTTGCTCAACGCGCCGATCAGGATCAGCACCACCGCGACATTGGTCGACCAGTCGTGCGGATCGGCCCGCGCCACCACATCGGAGAGCAGATAGCTGTCGCAGCGCTGCCCGAGCAGCACCAGGCCGACCAGCATCGCCAAGCCGCCCGCGGCCGTGACCAGCAGCGCCTGCAGCGCCGCGCGACGGCCGGTGCTCTGTTCGGCGTGATGGCCCACCAGCAGGAACGACAGCACCGTGGTGAGCTCCCAGAAGGTGAACAGCACCAGCATGTTGTCGCTGACGACGAGCCCGAACATGGCCCCGGCGAAGGCCACCAGATAGCCGGCGAAGATACCCAGGCGGGCTCGGTCGTCGTCGTCGAAATATTCGGCGCAATAGGCCAGAACCAGCGCGCCCACGCCCAGGACCAGCACCGACATGATGGAGGCGAGGCTGTCCAGACGCAGATCCAGATTCATGTGGATCTCCGGCGCCCAGGCGATCCGGACCTCGGCGTCGCTGTTCCAGTTCGCGATGACCCATACCAGCCCGGCCAGCGGCGCCAGGGCGATCGGGTAGAACCCGCGCCTTCCCCATACGCGCACAGCGAGCGGTGCGAGCAGGGCGGCACAAGCATGGGCTAGCAGGATGGCGAGCAAACGTCACTCCGTCGGTCGGCGGCGGGGTGGTGGCGCCCCGATCCTACTGCTGACTCCGGGCTTCAGTGGTCACGGCCGGATCCGGCTCGGTCCGGAGCGCGACCTTCCAGAGACGATGGCTATATATCGGCTACCGATTCGGTGGTGGTCGGCTTGCGCCAATAGCGCAGGGCGAGCAGGCCCGCCGCGCAGACTGCGGTGATGCTCAATGCGGTCCAATAGGGCGCCGCCGAGCTCATCGTCGTGGCTGGGCACAGGTACCACTGGTCGGGATCGGAGACGCATTGCGGCCGGTCGAGGTGATCGCGCAGGGCGGTTACCACCGACGGCACGAATATGATCGCCACACCGAGCACCCGGGTCGGGTTGTATCGCGGTGCGGCACTGCCGAAGCTGTAGCCGGCCACCGCTGCGAGGAGCCCGCTCAACACCGCCGCCTGCATGCCGCTGGTGATCCGATGCCCGGAGACCAGCGCGCAGTACAACGCCATCGCCGCCAATGTCGCCATGGCGAGCATCGGCATCGGCCGCCGGAATCCCGCGACCAGCCCCAGCGCGATCAACAACACCAGGGGAGCGACCGACCAGATCGGCAGCCGGGCCGGTATCAATGCTCCGCCCACCGCCGACAACGCGACGGCCAGCAAGATCAACACACCGTCGCGCCGCGGCAGCAAGAAGGCCGCCACTACGGCTGCGGCCACCGCCAGGGACGCGGCGAAGGCGATACCGCCGGCGTTGTCGGCGTGCCGAGCAAGCCATTCCGCGCTGAACACCCGACCGATGACGAAGATCAGTCCCGCGACGATCGGCGCCATAGGTAATTCGACCGAGCGCCGTTCCACGGTGTCCTGGTTGCGATTGACGATCATGCCGACGATCACGAGGACGAGGGTGATCACGATCAACCACAGCGGCGGCAGCGTGGTCGTCGACCAACCCGGCGCGCCCATCACTCCGTTCCGCACGGTTCCCTTCGAGGTCGAACCGAGCTGGCCGAAGACCACCGCCGCGAGCGCCCCCAGGGTCCAGCCGAACACCTGCAGCCAGCCGCGCAGCACCGCGACCGCGATTCCGCCCAGCAGAATTCCGCCCGCCAGCGTTTCCAGATAGTTCAGAGTGGCCGGCGCGATGCTCTGGTCGCCGCTCTCGGCCAGCAGATGAGCCAGCAGCATGGTCGCCACCCCGCACAGCGCCGTACCCCATGCGACGAGGGCGTGATTGACGGTGGTGGCGAAAACGGCCACGATCAGCGCCACGATCGCGCCCACGGCGATGGCCTTCGGCTGGCTGGCGGCGAGCATATCCATCTGCAGCACCGAGGTCTGCGAGGCCCAGCGGAAGCCGTTGGGCAGCAGCAACGACAGCCCGGCGACCAGGGTGGCCAGGGCCGCCGTGATCATCTCCAGAACCGCGTGGCGCGTGCGCACCAGCCGAAAATACCTGCGAACCGGGTGGAACCGGGGCAGACCTGCCGGATCGGGCGCGCCGGTCGGAGGCGCGGCGAATCAGAGTGTCGCGCGCTTGCCGGCGTACTGCCGCAGCGCCTCGACCTGATCGGCGTCGAGGGAGGGCCGCACACTGCCGCGGGCCGTCGCCAGATCCGCGGCGCCGAGCGCGGCGGCATCCACATCGCGGCGCATCGCGGCCATCGCGGCCTCGCGCAGCAGTGCCGCGCAGTCGGCCGCCGAGTAGCCGTCCAGGTCGGCGGCCAGTGCGGCGAGGTCCACATCGTCGCTCAGCGGCACGGAACGGCTTGCGGTGCGCAGGATTTCGGCCCGGGCCGCGGCGTCCGGCGGCGGGACGAAGACCAGCCGCTCCAACCGGCCCGGACGCAGCAGCGCGGGGTCGATCAATTCGGGCCGGTTGGTGGCGCCGACCACCACCACATCGCGCAGCGGTTCCACCCCGTCCAGTTCGGTGAGCAGCGCCGCGACCACCCGGTCGCCGACGCCGGAGTCCGTGCTCTGGCCGCGTCGCGGGGCGAGGGCGTCGATCTCGTCGAGGAAGATCAGCGAGGGAGCGGAATCGCGGGCTCGCTGGAACAGTTCGCGTACCGCGCGCTCGGAGGAGCCGACCCATTTGTCCATCAGTTCGGCGCCCTTGACCGTATGCACGCTGAGCTGCCCACTTCCGGCCAGCGCGCGCACCAGGAACGTCTTCCCGCAACCCGGCGGTCCGTACAGCAGCACTCCGCGCGGCGGGTCGATACCCAGGCGCGCGAACGAATCCGGATGCCGCAGCGGCCACAGCACCGCCTCGGTGAGCGCCTGTTTGGTCTCGGTCATATCGCCGACGTCGTCGAGGCTCAGGCTGCCGATCGCCAGTTCCTCCGTACCCGAACGCGAGAGCGGCCGGATCACCTCCAGCGCGCCGACCAGATCCGCCTGCATCAACTTCGGCTCGGCGTGATCGCGGCTGGCCCGCGAGGCCGCCCGCAGCGCCGCCTCCCGGCACAGCGCCGCGAGGTCCGAGACGACGAATCCCGGTGTGCGCGAGGCGATCTCGTCGAGATCGAGATCCTCGGTCGGTACCTTGCGCAGCAGTTGTTGCAGCAGTTCCGTGCGGACCGCGGCGGTCGGCAGCGTCAGCGCCACTTCGCGATCACAGAGATCCGGTGCCCGTAGCCGGCTGTCGACCGCGGTGGGATGAGAGGTGGTGGCCAGGAAGGCCACTCCGGCCGTGGCCACCGCGGCGCGCAGTTGATCCAGAATGAGCGTCGCCACGGGCTCCGGCTGCTCGGGAAGCAGGGCGTCGATATCGGTGATCAGCAGGACACCACCCGCGCCGGAGCAGACCTCCGAGACCGCGAGCCCCACCTCGCGCAACCGGGTGCCGCTCTCGGACGCGCCGACGGTCGGGCCGTCCAGTTCCACGATGCGCCGCGGTGTCGACACCGCGCGTGCCAGGGTGGCTTTGCCGGCGCCGGCGGGCCCTGTGATCAGCACGCCCAGATGCGGCGGGGCGCCGAGGGTCCGCAGGAGTTCCGGCTCGTCGAGCGCCAGGCTCAGCCATTCCGACAGTTTCGCCGCGGGCGCGCGCACCCCGGCCAGATCCGCCACCGGGACGGCCGAGGGACGCTCGCGCACCAGCATCCGGCTGCCGGGACGATTCGGCGCCAGCGCGCCCCGGGGATCGTGGGAGGCGTCCGCCGCCGGGGCCGCGGCGCCCCACACGACCGCGCTGTTGGGCTGCACGCTCACCGGGCCGCCGGTGGGATCGGTGGTGGTCACGGTCAGCAGTTCCGAGGTCCAGGCGATCGCGAAGGTGCGCGAGAGCGCTTGTGTCGCAGCGGCGGAGCTGGTGCCCGGCCCCAGATCGCGGGGCAGCAGCGATACCGCGTCACCGACGGTGACGACCTTGCCGAGCAGCGCCTGCCGCAGCGTGGATTCCGCGATCGCGCCCATCGCCGCGACCGAACCGGTCACCGAGATGTGCCGGGCCCCGTACACCGTCACCGGGGCCACGACCACCGCGCCGTCCTCGCGCACCCCGGCATTGGACAGCGTCACATCGTCGAGCAGGGCGATTCCGGCGGGTGTATCGGCGGGTGCCCGGCCGACCACCGCGGCCGTGCGCCGGGAGCCGATCACGCTGATTCCGTCCCACTCCCGCAATCCCAGGGCCGCGAGCGCCTCGGAATGCAGGCGAACCACGCCGCGGCGGGCGTCGGCGGCCGAGCGGTTGAGTCGGGCGGTCAGCGACAATTCAGGCACGTCTGCCATTGTGCCCGCGGCGCGGTAGCGGCCGTGTGGATCGAGCTCTCCCGCTCAGCGCCCGCCCGGCCTGCGCAACCGCAACCGCGCCGACGATTCGCGAATGCCCGGCGGCCGCCGCAGCCGCAGCCGCGCACCCTCGCCGATCGGCGGCATCCGCCGGGCCGCACGCCGCTGCGCACGACGTTCGGCCGGTTTGTGATGCCAGGTCTCCGGCCGCGCCGCCACCCAGCGCTGCGAGCGCCACGCGAACGGGATGTGCACCAGATACAGCCCGATCAGCACCATCAGCAGGATCAGCGGATAGGTGACCAGGGCGGCCGCGGCCAGCGCGACCAGGACCAGCAACAGTGCGGCCGCCTGCGGCGCGACCGACACCGACTTCATCGCCAGCGTGGGGATCGTGCTGACCGCGAGCAGCGCCGCGAACACGGTCCACGCCGCCACCATCGGGAAGTTGTTCCACCATCCCTCGCCGAACTGGCTGTGCAGCGCGATCGGCAGCAGCGCGATCAACGCCGCCGCCGGCGCGGGAACGCCGGTGAAGTATTCGCGCTCCCAGTCGGGCCGGGTGTCGTCGTCCATGATCGTGTTGAACCGGGCCAGCCGCAGCACGATGCTCACCGCGTAGATCAGCGCGATGATCCAGCCCGCGCTGTCCTGGCGCAGGAAGGTCACGTACAGCACCAGGGCCGGTGCGACGCCGAAGGAGATGGCATCGGCCAGCGAATCCAGTTCGGCGCCGATCTTGGTGGTCGCCGACAGCATCCGGGCCAGCCGGCCGTCGAGGGTGTCGAGGACGGCGGCCGCGCCGATCATCGCCAGGGCGATGTCGAGGGAGCCGTCGAGTGCGAATTTCACCGCCGACAGTCCGGCACACAGCGCCAGGATCGTCACGATGCTCGGCAGCAGGCGGATCGTGCGGCGGCGGCGACCCGGTTCGGTCACGGTGTTCTCGATCATGGCAGCAGTTCGGCCAGCACCGTTTCCGCGCCGATCGTGCGCTGTCCGGGCTCGACCAGCAGCCGGGTGCCGGCCGGGAAGTAGGTGTCGACCCGCGACCCGAACCGGATCAGACCGTAGGTCTCGCCGATGCTCAACGCGTCGCCGACCTTGGCGTCGCAGACGATGCGCCGTGCCAGCAGTCCGGCGATCTGGACGACCGTCACCAGCTGACCGGAGGCGGTCTCGAGCACCATGCTGTTGCGCTCGTTCACCGAACTGGCCTCCGGCAGATCCGCCGAGCGGAATTGACCACGCTGGTAGGCGATGGTGCGCACGGTGCCCGAAACCGGGGTGCGCTGCACGTGCACGTCGAGCACCGACAGGAAGATGCTCACCCGGGGCAGCGGGGTGTCGCCGAGGTTCAGCTCGGCCGGCGGCACCGCGGTATCGACGAGTGCGATCTCACCGTCGGCCGGGGCGACGACGATATTCGCCCGATTCGGCGGCACCCGGTGCGGATGCCGGAAGAAGGCCGCCGAGGCCGCGGCCGCGGTCAGCCCGGTGCGGCGCAGCCAGCGACGGCGCCGCCCGCCGAGAACCGCCACCGCCAGCGGCGCGGCCACGAAGGGCAGGCCGGCGGGATGCAGCGGCGGAATCGCTGCTTTGACCAGGTCGGCGACATGACCGAGCCCGGTACGTTCGGGCGTACCGGGCGGGGTGGGGCGGCGGGCCACGGACTCCTCTTTCGTGCGCGGATGACATTCGGTCCGCAGAGCTTCCGGGACCGCGCTCACACCTTACGGGACACGGCATCACCGTGGCGTGGTCCCGATCGGGCGTACTCGCCGCCGGATGCCGTCAGCGCGCGGCTTTGCGCCCCGTGGCCAGCCGCACCAGCCACAGCAGGATCACCGCTCCGCCCAGGCAGGTGAGGAAGCTGAAGAAGAAGCCGCCGCTGTGCACGTCGACGCCGAACAGCCGCAGGATGAAACCGCCGATCAGGCCGCCGATCACCCCCACGACGATATTGAGCAGGATGCCCTGCTGGGCGTCGGTGCCCATGATCTTGCTGGCGATCCAGCCCGCCAGGCCGCCGATGATGATCCAGCCGATGATTCCGAGACCGAGCATTGGTGTCCTCCAGGGAAACTCGTCGGAAATTGCCGTCGTCGCCTCGCCACGGTTCGGTATCGGAACCAGTCTGCGAGCCGGTTCTACACGAATCGATTGTGACAATACCCACCGTGGGGATTAGCATTCCTATTAATATGAGGGGGCCTCATGTCTACGCGCACGTAGCACTCGGACTCGTCGGGTCGAACCGTCGGTTCGCGAACGACGAGCGCGTCGGCCTCCGAGGCCCGATGAAGGAATGTTCGATAGCGGGTGGCGCCCGGACCGGGGCAAATTTCCGGTTCTCCGGCCCGCCGGCAGGTACATAGGAGATGCGCGATGGCTGCTCGACTCGCCCAAGTCACCGGGGTGGAGCACACGGCGATGCTCGGGCTCGGTGTGTACCGCCCCGCCCGGGTCGTGACCAATGAGGAAGTCGCCGGACCGATCGAATCCAGCGACGAATGGATTCGCACCCGCTCGGGCATCCGGACCCGGCGGTTCGCCTCCGAATCCGAGACCATCATCGCCATGAGCGCCGCCGCGGCGCGCGATGCCATGGCCGCCGCGGGGATCACTGCCGAGCAGGTCGACTGCGTCATCGTCGCGACCTCGACCTGGCTGCTGCTGACCCCGGCGGCCGCCCCGCAGATCGCCACCGAACTCGGGATGAACAATCCGGCCGCATTCGACATCTCCGCCGGGTGCGCGGGCTTCTGCCATGCGCTGGGCGTGGCCTCGGATCTGGTCAAGGGTGGCACAGCGGGCCACGTGCTGGTGATCGGCGTCGAGCGGCTCACGGACACGTTCAACCCGGCCGACCGCGGCACCGCCTTCCTGTTCGCCGACGGTGCGGGTGCGGTGATCGTCGGCCCGTCCGACGAGCCGGGCATCGGCCCCACCGTCTGGGGTTCGGACGGCGAACAGCATCACGCGATCCGCCAGGACAAGGACTGGATGGAGTTCTTCCGCGAGATCGACGAAAAGGGCACCGACGCGGTCCGCCCGTACCTGGCGATGGAGGGCACCGCGGTCTTCCGCTGGGCCGCCCATTCGCTGAAGAAGGTCTGCCTGGACGCGATCGAGCGGGCCGGCCTGACCCCCGGCGATATCGACGCGATGGTTCCGCACCAGGCCAACGGCCGCATCATCGAGATCATGGCGCGCGAGCTGAAGTTGTCGGCCAATTGCGCACTGGCCAACGACATCGAGGAGACCGGCAACACCTCGGCCGCCTCGGTTCCGCTGGCCATGGAGGCCATGCTGCGGTCGGGCGAGAGCAAGCCCGGTGCGGCGGCGTTGCTGGTCGCTTTCGGCGCGGGCCTGTCCTACGCGGCGCAGGTGGCGAAACTGCCGAACTGGCAGTAGCCGAGTCGAACTGCGCGGGCGTCCGGCGGGCGCGCGTCAGCCCATGGTCCAGGTGACCGTCACCGTGAAGGTCACCGTCTGCCGACCGGGTTCCAAAGGTACGTCCGGAGTAGCGAATTGGGCCTTGGCCTGCGGCGGCGCCGATTCCCCGCTGCTGGTCTCGTTGATGGTCTTCACGTCCTTCAACTTCAGGCCCGACAGCACCGCGTACTGGTTGGCGCGCGCCTTGGCGTCGGCGAAGGCGCCGGCCCGGGCGTCGGCCAGCAGTTTCGAATTGTCGTCGAGCGCGAACGACACGCCGCGGATGCGGGTGTCGTTCCCGCCGGCCCCGACCGCCGACGCCAATACGCCCGAGGCCTTGGACAGATCGCGAACCACGACGTGCACGGTGTTGGTCGCGGTGTACCCGGTGACGTTGTGGTCGGGGCCGTACTGCGGCTGCACCGACACATCGGTGGTCCGGATGTCCTCGCGTGTGGCGCCCGCGTTCACCATCGCATCGGTGATCGCCGCGGCCTTGCCGTTGGCGTTCGCGATGGCGGTGGACACGTCGGGCGCGGTCACTTCGACGCCCACGTCGGCGTTCAGGGTGTCCGGCGCTCCCCGCACCTGACCGGTGCCGACCACCGTCACCTCGCGTGAGGTCCCCGAATCCGAACTGCCACAACCGCTCAGCAGCACGGTGGTTCCCACGAGTACCGCCAACACGCCCGTCATCCGTCGCATACCGGGCAAATTACGCGGTCGAACCCGCCTGTGGGGCCAAAGGCGCGCCGGGTCAGCGCTCGGCCGCGGCCTTGATCTTGCCGAGGGTTTCGTTCATCCCGGCGACCAGATCGGCCTCGAACTGCTGCTCGCCGCCGAGGAGCGCGTCGATCATCAACCGCACCGGTTTGCGCACCCCGTTCGGCACGTCGCGGCGCTCGGTCACCCGCGTGCCCGCCGCGGTGGGTTCGAGGGTGTAGCTCCACACCGTGCCGTTCTCGTTCATCCGGAACGCGAAGGCCTGATCGGGCTCGTAACGCACGATGCGTGAGGTGGTCGGGTAGTACTTGCGGCCGACCTTGTTGAAATTCACCGTCCACGTGCCGGCGCGCGGCGTGCCCAGCGGAATCATCTTCAAGGTGGTGGGGCTGAATTCCGGCATCCGCCCGAGATCGGAGACGACCGCCCACACCTTGTCCGGCGTGGCGGCAATGTCGATGGTGGCTTCCAGGGTGTTCGGCAACGCTGCCTCCGAGATCGTGACGGGCGTGGTTATGACGGTCGGTAACGGTAATCCTAGACGTGGCAACCGGACCCGCGACCCTGTGAGGGAGACCACTTTTCCATTGAAGATCAGCTAGGTCACATTCTGATGTGATCCGTTTCGCCGGCCGTAATAAACGACGCACAATGGCGGATAGGCAACTACGGCAGGCAACGAAGCATTCGACCGGAGCACACGCTGCTACGTCCCTGTGAGGTGATCGGCCGTGAACATTCGAACCATCCTCCATCGTCGGCAGGCGGAATCGGTTCCGTTACTTCCCGATTCGGAATCCGGGCCGTCGGTGGTAGTCCCCTTCCGCAATCACGGCCGGCGATCGCGCCGCAATCTGGCCGAGCGGGAGGAAAGGCTCGAACGGCTGCTGACGCCGAGCGAACTCGATCTCGTCGAGCACCGCCTGGTGTGATCGATGTGGTGCCCGTAGCGAACATCCTCGGCAACTCGCCGCCGGGGCGCTCATACTTTTCGATGTGACTTCACCAGCTGCCGTCAAACCGGTAATTCTCAGTGTCGACGACGACCCCGGCGTCTCCCGGGCCGTCGTGCGCGACCTGCGGCGGCGATACGGAGCCGACTATCGCATCATGCGCGCGGAATCCGGTGCCTCGGCACTCGACGTCCTGCGCGAACTCAAATTGCGCGGCCAGCCGGTCGCGGTGCTGATCGCCGATTATCGAATGCCGGGTATGGACGGCATCCAATTCCTGGAGAACGCGATCGATCTGCACCCTTATGCGCGCCGGGTGCTGCTGACCGCATATGCGGACACCAATGCCGCCATCGACGCGATCAATGTGGTCGATCTCGACCACTATCTGCTCAAACCCTGGGACCCGCCGGAAGAGAAGCTGTATCCGGTGGTCGACGCGCTGCTGGAATCGTGGCGCGGTGACGACCGCCGCCCGGTGCACGAGACCAAGGTGATCGGGCACCGCTGGTCGGCGCGCAGTTCCGAGGTGCGGGAATTCCTGGCCCGCAATCAGCTGCCGTACCGGTGGTACCTCGCCGACGATCCCGAGGGGCAACGCCTGCTCGAGGCCGCCGGCGCCGATGCCGAGCAGTGCCCTGTGGTGATCGATCCGAGCGGCAATGTGCTGCTGTCCCCGTCGGACAGCGAACTCGCCGGCTGCGTCGGCCTGAGCACGAATCCGAGTGGTGAGTTCTACGACCTGATCGTGGTCGGCGGCGGCCCCGCCGGACTCGGCGCGGCCGTGTACGGCGCCTCCGAGGGGCTGCGCACCGTCCTGGTCGAGCGGACCGCCACCGGCGGGCAGGCCGGGCAGAGCTCCCGGATCGAGAATTATCTGGGCTTCCCGGACGGGCTTTCGGGCGCCCAGCTCGCCGATCGGGCGCGGCGCCAGGCGGTGAAATTCGGCGCCGAACTCATCACCGCCCGCGAGGTGGTCGGGCTGGAGGCGTGCGGTTCCGCGCGGCGGGTGCTCTTCTCCGACGGCTCCTGCGTCAGCGCCCACTCGGTGCTCATCGCCACCGGCGTCAACTACCGGCACCACCCCGCGCCCGGCGTCGACGATTTCACCGGTCGCGGCGTCTACTACGGCTCGGCGATGACCGAGGCGGCCGACTGCGCCGAACGCGAGGTCTACATCGTCGGCGGGGCGAATTCGGCCGGCCAGGCCGCGGTCTTCCTGTCCCGGCACGCCTGCACGGTGCACATCCTGGTGCGCGGCAGTTCGCTGGACCAGTCGATGTCGCACTATCTGATCCAGCAGATCGAGGCCGTGCCGAATATCAAGGTGCACACCAACACCGAGGTGGTGGCCGCCGACGGCAGCGATCACCTGGAACGAATCGTATTGCGCAACAACGCGACCGGCGCCGAGGACAAGGTCGACGCCGAACGGCTGTTCCTGTTCATCGGCGCGGCGCCCGAAACGGACTGGCTGGACGGACTCGTCGTCCGCGACGAATCCGGCTACGTCCTGGCCGGACCGGATCTGATGGTCGACGGTTCCCGGCCGCCGGGCTGGGAACTGCCCCGCCCGCCCCATCATCTCGAAACCAGCATCCCGGGCGTCTTCGTCGCCGGCGATGTGCGCTCCGAATCGGCGAAGCGGGTCGCGTCCGCTGTCGGCGAGGGTGCGATGGCGGTCATGCTGGTCCACCGATACCTCGCGAAACAATAGGAGGCGCACGTGAGCGACGACAACCGCACGGTCACCGGCTCCCGGACCCTGTGCGATCCCGCGGAATTGCGCACCCTGTTCCTGTTCGAGAAGCTCGACGACGAGCAGCTGGCCTGGCTCTGCCGGGAGGGCCGGGTCGAATACTTCGAGCCGGGCCCGGTCTACCGCGAGGGCGAGCCCGCGACCTGCTTCTACGTCCTGATGGACGGCGAGGTCGTGCTGTCGAAACTGTCGGCCGGCGAGGATCTCGAACTCGTCCGCACCGACCACCGCGGCTCGTACGCCGGCGCGTGGACCGCGTATATGGGTGAGCGGGCCGACCAGAACTACACCGGCTCGCTGACGGTGACGAAACCGTCGAAGTTCTTCGTCCTGGACGCGGACACCTTCGCGCGGATGATGCGGGAATGGTTCCCGATGGCCCTGCATCTGCTGGAGGGTGTGTTCTTCGGCAACCGCAACACCAACGAGATCATCGGCCGGCGGGAACGACTGCTGGCGCTGGGCTCGCTGTCGGCCGGTCTCACCCATGAGCTGAACAATCCCGCGGCGGCCGCGGTGCGGGCCACCTCCTCGCTGCGGGATCGGGTCGCCGGGATGCGGCACAAGCTGAAGATGATGGCGCACGGCAAGTTCGACTCCGCCGCGCTCGAGGCGCTGGTGCAGCTTCAGGAGGAGGCCGCCACCCAGGTGGCCAAGGCGCCGACCCTCACCGCGATGGAGGCCGCCGACCGCGAGGACGAACTCGGTGACTGGCTCGCCGATCACGGCATCGCCAACGGCTGGGATCTGGCCCCGAACTTCGTTCAGGCCGGCTTCGACATCGACTGGCTGGAGAAGGTCGCGGGCACTCTCGAACACTGCGACGACGGAGTCTTCGAGGGCGCGATCCGCTGGCTGAACTACACCGTCGAAACCGAATTGCTGATGAACGAGATCACCGATTCGACCGGGCGCATCTCCTCGCTCGTCCATGCGGCCAAGCAGTATTCGCAGATGGACCGGGCTCCGTTCCAGGTGGTCGACATCCACGAGCTGCTCGACAGCACGCTGGTGATGCTGGCCCGCAAGATCGGCGACGACATCTCGGTCGTCAAGGAGTACGATCGCGCGCTGCCCGAGGTCCCTTGCTACGCAGCGGAATTGAACCAGGTGTGGACCAACCTCATCGACAACGCGGTGGCGGCGATGAACGGGTCCGGCACGCTGACGGTTCGTACCTATCGGGAAAGCGACTGTGCCGCAGTGGAGATCGGCGATACCGGGCCGGGTGTCCCGGAGGCGTTGCGGGACAGGATCTTCGAGCCCTTCTTCACCACGAAACCGGTCGGTGAGGGCACCGGACTCGGCCTCGACATCTCGTTCCGCATCGTGGTGAACAAACACGGCGGCGATATCCGGGTGGAGTCCACGCCGGGTGACACCCGATTCATCGTGCGGTTGCCGCTGGAGGCGGTCTCCGGACGCGGTTCGGCCGCCGCCGGGGCCGAATCGTAAGGGCGGCAATTCGATCCGGTCCCCGCCGCGAGGCGGGGGTTTTCAACGGCCGATGTGGCCGGTACGCTGCGAGCCGCGCCGGAGGCATCCGGCGCGCGCCGGAGGAGATTCGGCGTTGCCGGACCACTCGGGGGTTACGCACGAGATGAAACGACTGACCGTGACGGCCGTCGCGCTGGGCGCACTGACCATCGGCCTCGCCGGCTGCGGCGGCG
>NZ_LZMK01000417.1:0-860 GCF_001665865.1 Nocardia sp. 852002-20019_SCH5090214
ACGCTGGTCCCGTCCGCGCGGGCCAAAGCCGGTGTGGGGGCGGCAGTGTCGTGGTCGCCGCGGGGAATCGACAACGGCGAGGTGAGCGCGGCCGCCATCACCGCATCGACCCCAGCCAGCCACTGGCCGGGATCGATGCGGCCGCGGAGCTGGCGGTAGGTTTCGGCGCGCAGGTGACGCGCCTGCCAGGTCGCCCGCTGCTGGGCGACGGTATCCACTACACGGGTCGCCGTGTCGGCGATCCAGGCATCGGTGACCGTCTCGCGGATCGGGGCCTGCTGATGCAGGACGGTGGCGACCATCGCGTCCACGGCCTGGTCCCCGCCCAGGATCTCGGCAGCCTGGGTCCGCCAGTCGCCGCGTTGTTCGGCGCGGGAGCGGGCGTGATGCTTACCGCCACGGGTTGCCAGCGTCGCCTCCTCACCCAGGCGCAGCCGTTCTTTCGCGGTGGGTTCGCGGCCGTGGCGCCGCTGGAACGCGGCGGCCAGGTCGGTGAGTTTGGTGGTGATGGCCTCTGCGCGTGTGGACCAGGCCGCCATCAACTCCGGTGCCACACCGGCGAGTTCGCGGATCGGGCGTTTGTACATGTCCCGGTCCGGGGTCTCGACGAACACCAAACCGAGGGCTTCTTCGAGGTGGTGTTCGAGGCGGGTGTTGTACAACTCGGAGGCGGGCACATTGTGGGCGTAGATCATCCGCCCATCTAGGGACCCCCACTGCCCGTCCTGGATCCGCCTGACTTTGTTGGCGATGACGAGGTGGGTGTGCAGATCGGGGTCGCCGGCGCGGGAATCGCGGTGGGTGAAGGCCGTCCCGACCAGGCCCTCGACGTCGACCTGGCGGACGCTGTGGCGGCCGAC
>NZ_LZMK01000418.1:0-1231 GCF_001665865.1 Nocardia sp. 852002-20019_SCH5090214
GCTTGAAACAACCCACCGGTCCTTCGGTTCCGGTGAGCGCGCCCTTCGGAATTCGCGAACCGACGGAAGACCAGCATCGGGCATGTTCGTTTCGAATAGAGACCACACTCCGGATGCAGGGCAGGTTCCGGGCCTATGCCGCGCAGGTAGTCCCACGGCCGGATGTAGACCACGACCCAGGGGCCGTCGAGGCGCTGACCGCATACCTGGCACAGGCTGTGCTGCCAGATTTGTTGCAGTCGTGCCTGGTTCACGGCGCCCCAGACGGGTTTGGTGGGGTCGCGGTGGGTCATCGTGATGTACGGCACGACCATGCCGGCCGAGACAGGCGCCGCGGCCAGGCGCTGCGGAACCGGAACCGGGGCGGGGGTGGCTGCGCCGGGAGTGTCGGGCATCGGGTACCTCCATTCGGATCGAAAAGGGAAACGGAGCGGGGAGCTGGAGCGGCGCTGCGGTGAGCTGGGCTAGCCTCTGTGTGCGTCGTCGATCGGTCCCGGGCGCGCATGGACCGTCGTGAGTCGCGATGGCGGTGGTCCATGCGCCGGCGGGGCCGTAACGATCACTGCTCCTCGGCCGTCCCAGGGCCTGGAGGCGGATGTGCGCGCAGTGCGCGAGAGGCGGTGCGTACGAGCCGTTCCCGAGTGTGGTAGTCGGCGATGGCGTTGTTGAGCAGGCCCAGTGGCTCACCGCCGATGACGCTGGCCATCGTGTGCGCGACGCCGAGTGCATGCCGCGTCGAGGCGATGTAGGGGTCGAGAGCGTCGAGCAGGACCTCGACGGTCTCGTCGCGGCTCAATGGTTGTGCGGTGGAATTGTCCACGGGTGCGAATCCTTTCGAGTCCGAAAGCGCATCGATCGGTGGCGGGGTCGGTCAGTGGGGTGCAGGCCGAACAGGTCGGCGTAGCGGTCCGCGCCGTCGAATTGCGGGCACGCGCAGCGGGGGAATGGGTGTGCGCAGTCGGCGCAGTATCCGCAGTATCCGCAGTGCGGGCCGAAGGGCTCGTCGTCGAATGCGCCGCAGTATTCGCAGAATCCGATGTAGTCGGTGTCGGCGCTGGCCCACTCATGTATCAGGTAGCTGTCGTTGGAGTACCAGGTGCCACCGACCCAGTGCCCGTGGTGTTCGTTGAAGATGTAGGCGGGGTGTTTGTAGTCGGGATCGGTGGTCAAGATGACGACCTTGTTGGAGGCGAGCCAGTGTTCGAACCGCTCGCGTCCCGCCCAGCTGTCC